>DPVV01000434.1:8754-12795 GCA_003526525.1 Lachnoclostridium phytofermentans
CAATATATTGCGTCTTTACTTGAAAACCCAACATTTGCGGATGCAGAGATTTTGTGCGATATTTTGCGGCAAGCTACGAAGGCAATGAATGATGAAATAGCTGATTATCAGATCCAAAGAGATGAATACAGAGAATATATCGAAACATGGATACACGAAGTGAAGCTGCCTATTTCATGTATCATACTATTATGTGAAAACAACAGAAGTGATTCTTCGCGAAGCATTCTGGAGGAAATGGATAAAATTGAAGGTTATGTTGACCAAGCATTGTTCTATGCTCGCAGTACTAACGTGGAAAAGGATTATACCATCCGTTCTGCCTCTCTTGATGTATTGGTAAAAGCGGCGGTTAAAAAACACTCAAAACAGCTTATTGCTTGTAAAACGAGTATTCAAATCTCTGATATGGATTACACTGTTTACACAGACACAAAATGGCTGGACTTTATTCTTGAGCAGGTGATCTCCAACAGCATTAAGTACAAAAAGAATGACCTTACACTGTCTTTTAAAGCAAAGGAGGAAAATGCGAATATCGTCCTATGTATCAGTGATAACGGTATTGGAATTCCTACTCAGGATTTAGGCAGAGTATTTGAAAAGGGTTTTACTGGCGTAAATGGACGGCGGTTCGCAAAATCCACCGGCATTGGTCTATATTTATGTAAACAGCTTTCCGAAAAAATGGGGTTGGGATTTGATCTTAAATCGAAAGAACGGTTGGGGACATCAGTATTCATCATTTTTCCAAAGGATAAGCTGACTATGATTGCAGAATGAAAGTGAACAAATCGATAAAGGGCTCTCTACGATAAGTGGATGGCTCTTTTCTTATCTTACAGATTTGTTCGTTTTCTGTAAGCTAAATCGATGGTAAGACATGGAGTTCATTGCTATAATCTAACGTACTAAGAATAATAATTTGGAGGAAACCAATGTGAATACTATACTGAAGGTTCAAAATCTGCAAAAATATTATGGCGGTAAGGGTAATATTACGAAAGCTATAGATAATATCAGTTTTGATGTCATAAAAGGAGAATACATCGGCATTATGGGTGCGTCAGGAAGCGGTAAGACGACACTGCTCAACTGTATTTCCACTATTGATAGTGCCACAGCAGGACGCATCTTAATTGGAGGGCAGGACATTACAGAGATGAAATCCAGCCAACTCTCTAGATTCCGACGAGAAAAACTGGGCTTTATTTTTCAGGACTTCAATTTGCTGGATACTCTAACTGCTTATGAGAATATAGCACTAGCGCTAACGATTTTGAAAACCCCTGCGAACCAAATTGATGGCAGCATTAAAAAGGTGGCACAGTTGTTAAGCATTACTGATGTATTGAACAAATACCCTTATCAGATGTCCGGAGGACAGAAACAGCGTGTGGCTGCCGCCCGTGCCATCATCACAAATCCTGCCTTGGTACTGGCGGACGAACCTACCGGGGCACTGGATTCCAAGTCTGCCAGAATGTTGTTGGAAAGTTTCACACGACTGAATAGCGAAATCGAAGCCACAATTCTGATGGTTACCCATGACGCTTTTTCCGCTAGCTACTGCAAACGCATAATTTTTATTAAGGACGGGAAGTTGTTTAACGAGCTGATCCGTGGAAATGAAACCCGCAGAGAGTTTTTTAACCGCATCATGGAAGTCATTTCTTTGTTGGGAGGTGAATTAGATGTTGGCTAAGCTTGCCCTCAAAAATGCAGAAAGAAGTATTAAGGATTATGCAATCTATTTTTTCACTTTAACATTCGGGGTCTGTGTATTCTATATGTTTAACTCCATCTATGTCCAGCAAGCGATGATGGAGTTAACTGTCGAGCAGACTGAATCTGTAAAAGCAGTACTAGGGCTCTTAAACTATGTGTCCGTATTTGTTGCAGTGGTGCTTGGATTTTTGATTGTTTACGCAAATAGCTTTTTCATCAAACGGCGAAAAAAAGAACTTGGAATCTATATGACACTGGGCATGGATAAGCACCGAATCTCTGCAATCTTGGTCATGGAAACTTCTGTCGTGGCACTGCTTGCGCTAGTAGCAGGTCTTGTGTTGGGTGTGGTTTTATCACAGTTCATGTCTGTTTTCACAGCAAAAATGTTTGAAGCAGATATGAAAAAATTTTCTTTCGTATTTGCTCCGAGTGCTTTGTTTAAAAGCATTTTGTATTTTGGTATTATATTTTTAATTGTGATAATTTTTAACTCGATGTCTATTTCTAGGTTTAAACTGATTGACCTGATATATGGGAGTAGGGTAAATGAAACACTGAAAATAAAAAATATCAAGGTTTCTTTTTCATTATTCTTCCTTTGGAATGGCATATTACTTGATTCTTACAAACGGAATGTTTTACATTAACGCAGTTTTCTTCACAGGCATTTCGTTTGGTACTATCGGTACGCTTTTCTTTTTTTACTCGCTTTCTAGTATCCTAACAGTTCTGATACAATCAAAAAAAAGGCTGTTTTTTAAAGACCTGAACATGTTCGTTACAAGGCAACTTGGAAGTAAAATCAATACCAATTTTGCTTCGATTTCTGTGGTATGTATCGTCCTGCTAATGACGATTGGTATTTTTTCCATTGGTTACAGTATGCAACATGTGTTGTCATCCGAGCTTCGCAGCTATGCTGGGTTCGACTGCTCATTTTACGATATGCCGTCCAACGAAGATGAATACGGGCGTAGCTTTACAGGGCTTAAAAAATTTCTGGATGAGAACGAAAATATAAAGTTCTATCAGACCTATCGCATTTACGATCTGGAGCAGGGGTACACGGAACTTGATGTTATGTTTCCGGAAGATGCATCGTATCTTAAGGAAAAGGTTCTCAATTGCATCTCTCTGTCAGACTATAATAGAGCAATGAAGATGCAGGGAAAAGAGGAACTTTCTCTTTCTGACAGGGAATACGCAATGCTTACTAACTATTCGCTTCTGACTGATTTTGCAAATGCGTTATATGCCGCAAACTCTTCAATCGTGATTAACGGACAGCATTTACTCCCTGTTTGCTCTCTTGTAGGAAACGCTCGCAATGGCTTGGAGGGTGTTATGTTTATTGTACCGGATGAGTACACGCAAGGACTTCATAGTGGGACATCCGTTCTTAACCTAGACTGCAAGAGCAGCAATAAAGCAGATACGTTTTTTCAACAACTGGCGGAATTTGACGCCTCAAATACTTATGAAGAACGAAATTACTCCTATTACAACAGCCGTGCGGAGATTTATGCTCAGGCTACTACGAATAAAGCGGTTTTATCATTTGTCGCCATTTATTTGGGCGTTATCTTTATGATAACTTGTGCAGCAATCCTTGCCATACAGCAGTTGGCCGACACCGCCGATAATAAATATCGCTACGACTTGCTAAAAAAGTTGGGCACAGATGAAAAGATGCTGAATAAAGCCCTGTTTTTGCAGATCGCCTGTTATTTTATATTCCCGCTGGTTCTAGCTGTCGTCCATTCATTTTTTGGACTGTGGGCGGCAAATGATACACTTAAAATCTATGGAGACATGAATATTGGAGCAGGTATCACAGTAACTGCTGTGTTTGTAGGCTTGTTATATTCGGCGTATTTCATCATGACCTATGTGGGTAGTAAAAGTATAATAAGTAAAAAGTAAGAAAATTAGGTATACATCTAAAGGGAAACAGCTGGGCAGAGCAAACCACCGGCTAAGCCGGTGGTCATGATTTTGTAACTGCCTTTAATATACTACTAATTATCTAGATGACTAGCCTGAAAACCAGGTTGTGCTAAGGTTATAGATTAAAGTTTACAGTATTTGAGTAAGGAGACACACCGGCTTCATTCACGGCACCTACCCTATATTTATAGTTATTGCCGGGTGTGATAGTATCATCAGTGTAGTTTACGTTACCTGTAAATATTCTTGGTCCAACAGTATCAAGAGTGAAATAGACTCCCCCATTATCAGATCTTTCGATTAAAAAGCCAGTCTCATTAGTGGCATTATCCCTCCAAGTTAAACGAACACGTGGGCCAACTA
>DPVV01000435.1 GCA_003526525.1 Lachnoclostridium phytofermentans
ATAATAAAAATTGAGAAAAATATTTTATATTAGAAAAATAACTTCTATTTCTTTTGCATTTCTCTGAATTATTATAGAATAATCTGAAATTAATTAATAGATAATTCAAATTGAATTTAATACTTTGGATATTCATTTAAAAGTCTAGAAGGCTTTTGAGATGATAATTTCAATATATAATATTATTAAGGAGGCTTTTTTAGCATGCAAGAAACCGCAATATTAAACATGGTACCAAGGACCAGCACTAGCAAGGGTGCGAATAAATTATTAAGGAAGAATGGGTATTTACCAGGTAATATTTTTGGTAAAGGAATGGAATCTATTTCGATAGCTGTTAAGAAGGATGAATTTAGAAAATCATTAAAAGAATACGGTAGAAACGCTGTATTTAAGCTTGTAGATCCTAATAGTGAAGAATATACAGTAATGGCAAAAGAAATCAATGTAGCACCTCTTATTAATGAAATCTCTCATTTGAATTTTCAATTAGTTTCACTTTCAGAGGCGGTTAAACAAGAGGTATCTTTTAAAATTATTGGTTCAGAATTTCTTGAATCAAAAAGATTACTTTTGAATAGTCATGTAGATTCGATTCCAGTATATGGATTACCACATGATATTCCTCATGAAATAGATATTGACGTGTCTACTATGGAGTCTGGTGATAGTATACTCTTCAAAGATATTAAACTTCCAGAAGGAATTACTTCCGAAATTGATCCAGAGCTAAAAATTATATCAGTAAAAGGATCAAAAAGACAAGAAGTAGCTGCGAGTGAATAACAAGATATAAATTGAATATTGTAAATCCATAATCTTAGACATGAATTGTCATTATGTATATGGTAATTTTAGAGCTTCTCCGGTAACGGAGAAGCTTCTTTTTTCGTTCATTTTACAATATCCTTCTAGCAAGAAAGTTAAAACTTATAGCTACCAGAAGGGGTAACAGACGAAATAATTTAGATTGACAATATATGGAATTAAAGATAAGATAGTATTAATGGTCATCCAAAATATAACAAATGAGGAGGTGAGACAAATGGGAGATAAGAATCCAAAAAAAGCTCCAAAAAAGAAGGGTTCCGCACAATCAACAGCGGCATCAGCTTCAACAAAGAAAAAATAAGATACAAGGATTCCCTCTAGATGTGAAGAGGGAATCTTTGTGTTTATAGAATAATTATCGATATAGAATAATATTCGATATAGAATTATTACCGAAATCCGAAAATTACGAAATCGGTTATTAGAAGTTACTAGATTTTAATTGATATCTAGTAATTATAATACCAATAATGTCTGCCAAGGCCCAACCAATTGGGATAGATGACCATACACCAACTATACCGATGAAAGACACTGAGGAAAGAATGTAAGCTAATATAACTCTCGTACCAAGACTAACTATTGTAAGGACAATTGAAATACCAGGTTTACCAAGTCCTCGAAATAAACCATAGAACATAAATAAATACCCGATTAAGCAATAAAAACCAGCTACTATCCATAGGTATTGAATACCTATCTTTAATATTTCAGTTTCTTCTTTATTAATAAATATGTACATTAAGGGTTTTGCAAATAATAATATAAAAACTGAAATAAAGATACAATAAATTGTAATTATTTTAACAGCAGAGCGTATTCCGGTGCGAATACGTTCTTGTTTTTTTGCTCCCATATTTTGCGCAATAAAGGTAGAAAATGCGTTACCAAAATCCTGTACTGGCATGTAAGCGAAACTTTCTATTTTAACTACTGCTGCAAAGGCTGCCATTGTTGAAACACCAAAGCTATTAACCAACCCCTGAATCATTAATATTCCAAAATTCATAATAGAATACTGTATGCTAGAGAGGATGGAGTAATTTGAAACCATTGTTACAACATTTTTATTTAAATATAGATGTTTACGTTTTAAACGAATCTGAGGAACATGAAACAAACAAAAAATTGCTATACCAATTGCTGAAAATCCTTGCGCAATAATCGTAGCATAAGCTGCACCAGAAATACCCATACCAAATGGTACGACAAAAATGATATCCAGTACGATATTTATAACAGCAGATATTATTAGAAATACAAGTGGAACGATTGAATTACCCATACTACGCATAATAGCGCTAAAATAGTTATAAATAAAGGTAAAACCTATCCCCCAAAATATAATTTGCAAATAAGTCTTCGAATCACTGTGAACTTCTGTAGGGATATTGATAAAGGTTAAAATTTCATCAATAAATATAACTGAGAATAAGTTAATTACAATGGTGACAAATCCAATAAAAAGAAAGGATGTAAAAAAACTGTTTTTTAATTTGTCAATTTCGTTTGCACCAAAATTTATAGAAAAAACTGCACCACTGCCCATGCAAAATCCGATGATAATCGAGGTTAATAAAACCATAACTGTAAATGAACTACCTACTGCAGCGAGAGCATTGGGTCCTATAAATTTACCAACAATAATAGTATCAGCAACATTATATAATTGCTGAAAGATATTACCTATGATCATGGGGATGGCAAAACTAATCATTGTTTTTGTTTCATTACCATTAAGAAGATCTTTAGTAATTTTCATTTTTACATATAAAATTCCTTTCCACTATTTTTTAGTTAAACAATAAATAAAACAATAAATAAAGCAATAAATAAAGTAATAAATAAAGCAATAAATAAAACAAGTTTTGAATTCTTTGGTTTCACTATGTAATCTAAAACTTACATTATGTAATATATTAAGATTATCATTAGTTCCTAAATATGTCAATATCAGTTAATCAAAAGAAGGTTTCTTGTTTTTACAACCATTAAATGTTATTATGAATGGAAGTAAATTAAAAAATAGGGGTGTGAGTTCATGTATTTAAATGGATTGGATGAGATAGATAGAACAATTATTACATTACTTACTAAAAATGCTAGAATGAGTTATGTAGATATTGGTGAGGCTGTCGGATTATCCCGAGTTGCTGTTAAAACAAGGATTTGCGCTTTAGAGGAGAGAGGAATAATAGAAGAGTATACCACCATTATTAATCCACAAAAAATAAGCAGTGCTGTGTCATCCTATTATGAGGTAGAAATAGAGCCTAGATATTATCAAGAAGTGATAGATATTTTAGAAAAAAATGATACGGTTACACAAATCTATCAAGTATCCGGAAAAAACAAACTTCATGTTCATGCAGTAGCAGAGGATAATGACGGAATGGAAGTATTTTTAAATAATGTTATGTATAAATTACCGGGAGTTTTATCATTAGACTGTAATATAATTCTCTCAAGAATCAAGGATATTAAAGGACTGAGATTATAGAGATTAGTAGAAAAAAGGAATGACTTTTTCTAAGGATTTGGAAGTGTATTCTCAATAGACAGAAAGAAGTCGGATACGTTTTACAAAGGTGTTGACGAAGAAGCAACGTCAGATTCTTGAAATTTTCGGCGCGGATAAGAAAATTGTGAACAGCGTACAAGAGGAATGAACAGAGTGCATTATGGTAGAGTTGCCACGGATTTATTTTCAATAGAATGGAGAATATTATGCTAAATCATGTCGGTACACAAACATTAGAAACGGAGCGTCTGATTCTCAGACGATACGTTTGCAGTGATGCATCAGATATGTATTGTAATTGGGTGACAGACCCGGCGGTAAGCAAATTTTGGGGGTGGAAGCCCCATGAAAATATTGAAGAAACTCAATCCCTTCTGATTGAATGGATTGAGGAGTATAAAAATACCGAAACATATCATTGGGTAATTGTGCTTAAAAACAATTCACAGGCTATTGGTTATATTTATCTTAATGCGTTCGATGATGCCGATAATTGTGAGGTGCATTTTGCATTAAGTCAAAAATATTGGAATCAAGGTATTATGTCGGAAGCATGTAAGGGTGTTTTAACATTTTCATTTTCTGTTTTGGGCGTTGAAAGTGTACATACACGGCATCATATCGACAATCCGGCAAGTGGACGGGTAATGCTAAAATGCGGCAGGAGGTATATAAAAACAAAATACAAAAAAGTTTCTGATTGTGAACAAATCAGCGGTGATTTTTGTTTTTATGAAATTTCAAAAAACGATAAGCATTTCATCAACTAATTAGGATGTAATGCGGGTATTTTTGTTTTTGTATGCACTATCCTTGTGCGGAATTTAGGTTATATTTGATTTCATTGTAATTATTCTTAGAAACTATGATTGGAGTCCTTATGTGCATAATGAGTTCAAATTTAGTTTCTAAGAATAATTACAATGAAATCAAATA
>DPVV01000254.1:0-427 GCA_003526525.1 Lachnoclostridium phytofermentans
TATCTAATAAATATGCCCTAATCCCCTGACATAATAGTTTATATAGCATATGAAGATTCCCAAGTGTATGATCAAAGCGACCTCCTGTTGCTCCTAGAATGAAAATACTCTTACAACCTTCTTCTATCGCTAAATCTACCGCAACTTCTGTATCAGTTGCATCCTTTTCAGGGCATAAAGTTACTATCTTAACTTTAGAATCCTCATGATACTCCTTTAGCAACTCCTTAGAGACCGTATCAAAATCACCTACGATATGGGTCGGAGTTATCTTAAGGTCATGAAGATAAGATAGTCCGTTATCAATTGCTATAATCCGGTCAAAAGAATCTTCTTCTAAAGTTTTCATCGCAACTTCAGGTGAAAAATCTCCTCCTGCAATAATGAGAGCTTTCATATTATTAATCATGCCTTTCCCTAGCCTGCA
>DPVV01000254.1:597-3563 GCA_003526525.1 Lachnoclostridium phytofermentans
CATGCCTTTCCCTAGCCTGCAAACTTTGAGCCTCAGGCACAAAGTTTCGTGTATCTAACTCCATGTTGATGGTTTCGCCTATTGTTTGATGAAAACTGAACCTTTCATTACTCATAGGTTTACACATAATAAATCGACATTACCTATTTCTGATTGGACTCAAATACATTAAGAAAACCTTCTACATTCTTTTCTATATCACCACGGAAAACAGAGGTTCCAGCAACTAATACATTCGCACCAGCCTCCATGATTTCCGACACATTTTCTAAGGTTACTCCACCATCTACCTCAATGTCAATAGTAACGTTTAAATCTTTCGCCATCTTCTTTAGGTCTCTTAATTTTTGAAGTGTTAATGGGATAAATTTCTGACCTCCAAAACCTGGATTAACTGACATGATTAACACCATATCAAGTTCTGGTAAGATATAATCAAGGACGGATAATGGTGTGCTTGGATTTAATGCAACACCAACCTTCTTTCCAAGTTCCTTCACTGCAGTCACTGTACGATGAAGATGTTTGCAGCTCTCAGCATGTACTGTAATAATGTCAGCACCTGCTTTTGCAAAATCCTCAATATAACGTATTGGCTCTTCAATCATTAAGTGCACATCAAATACCATGGAAGATTTATCACGAAGAGAAGTTATCACCGGCATACCAAAAGAAATGCTAGGGACAAAACTCCCATCCATAACATCCAAATGCAGATAAGTTGCTCCTGCTTCCTCTGCTTTTTTAATATTCTCCCCTAAAGCACTAAAATCTGCCGCTAGGATTGAGGGTGATAAATGATACATATTTTTTCCTCTTTTCTGTTATTCATGCGTATTTATCTGTGTGAAAGTTTAGAATTTCTTAAATAGCGTCTTCTAGGACCTTAGAAATTCTCTTCACATTATGCCTATTTACTAAATTAATATTTTTTTTGATTTTTTAATTCTTCGTATAATAACTTATAGTTTTCATATCTGCCTTCGCTTATCTTGCCTTCATTAAGTGCTTCTTTAACCGCACAATCCGGCTCATTGATATGCGCACAGCCAATAAAACGGCATTGATCTAAATAATGATCAAACTCTGGATAAAAGGTTTGTAAATCTTCTTTCTCAATGTCTTTTAAATAAAGTGAGCTAAATCCTGGAGTATCTAATAAATAGGTATGTCCCTCCATATAAATCAGCTCAGAATGTCTCGTGGTATGCTTACCACGTTTAATTTTTTCTGATATCTGTCCTGTCTGCATGGACACTTTTGATTGAAGTCGATTCGTTAGAGATGATTTTCCTACACCAGAAGGACCAGCAAGTGCTGTTGATTTTCCTCTAAGAACAGCCTTTACTTCCTCAATATTACCTGCTAATGCATTCGTGAAAAGAATTTGATATCCTGTGTTTCGATAAACTTCTTCAATTTTTTTTCTTTCTTCTTCCTCTGCCATGTCCATTTTATTAAAGCAGATAATCGTCTTAATCCCTTGTTGTTCCATCATGACCAAAAAACGGTCAAGCAAGTTATAATTCGGTGCCGGATCTGATACTGCAAATATTATCATAGCCTGATCAATATTTGCAACTGCCGGACGTATTAACTCACTTTTCCGTTCTAAGATATCAACAATATTTCCTGTTTTTAAATCTTTATCAAGAATCTCAACCTCGACATCGTCACCGACAAGAGGTTTTATTTTCCGGTTTCGGAAAATACCTTTTGCTTTGCATTCGTATTCTCCGAAACCTTCAATATAAACGTAATAAAAACCTGCAATACCTCTGATTATTTTACCAATCATTAATTTTTCCTCATTCCAGCGCATACTTTCTGCGTATCTTAAGTTTATGACGAGAATAACGCAGGTACTTATCTTTTTATTGAAACAAAGTTTTACTTTTTCTCCGGTTTTAGGTGTACACTCCAAGAAGAATCGCTGTATGGTACATCGTTAATGTACATTCTTACGATACCATCACCTTCTCGTATACCTTCCACTTTAATATTTTTAAACGCTTTTGGAAAATCGTCATATGACAAGTATTCAGACATAACCTGCATTACTTCTCCATCTTGCTCAAGCTCTAAATATACATCACCAGATTCGCCTTCTTCAAATGGATTTTCTGTAATAGTGACTTTTCCAATATAGTTATATTCTTCAGGATTTGAAACATCAGGAATTGGTGTACTTTCAACACCAGTGCTAATAGAGATATCAATTTTAGTATCTGCTGATACTAATTCTCCTGCTGTTGTATTCTGGAAGCATACGGTTCCCTTTGCATATTCAGAACTTGGAATATAGGAAACTGCTCCTTTTTGAAGACCTGCTGCTAATAATTCTTGTTTTGCCTGTTCTTCCGTTTTACCAAGTAGGTTTGGTACCTTTTTTAACGCACTTACATCAGGTCCAGTACTTACTACTAAAGTAACCGTAGAACCTTTCTTTAAGATGACTGGATTCTTAGGGTCTGTCGCTCTTTCCGGAATTGTACGGATAACGAATTCAGCACCTATCTCACTACTAGCTTCATCTTTACGTTCTACTTTAAAATCTAAGTCTTCTAATTGTTTCTTTGCTTGTTCGTAGCTTCGATTGTAAACATCTGGTAATTCAATAGGTTCAGCGCCAGCACTGATGGTTAAGATAATTGTTGAATTCGATGGAATCTCAGTACCATCAGGATAATTTTGCTTCATAACCAAGCCTTCTTCATACTCATCCGAGTATTCTTTTTCATCTGCCAATTTAATCGTAAATAAAGGAGATGCAAGCTGAAGAGTATTGATTGCTGTGTCTCTATCAAGACCAACTACTTTTGGAACTTTTACAATATCAACTATTGGCTCTTCTGTTGGTTCTGGTGAAACAGTTACCGTAATGGTTGGTACTGGAGTAATATCCGTATCCTTACCTCCCTTGCCCCAATCAAATATATTAAAGAAACGAGCTACAATAAATAATA
>DPVV01000253.1:0-1349 GCA_003526525.1 Lachnoclostridium phytofermentans
ATTATACCAACGAATAGAAACAAAATGGGGATTGCAGATAATAAGCTAAGTTTTTTACTACGTCCTATGTCTTTTTCATCTACCTTGTTAAACTCCAAAGATTAACCTCCTCATATTTTTAGTAATTTTTTGTAATAATATTTTACAAGAATAGTATGCTATTTGACAATAATTTTTTTCAGGTAAATTTTTCTTCATACTAATTACAGCAAAATGTGATAAAATTTCATCATATTTTATGTGTACTAAAAGTATTTTAATTTTGTGATTTCATCACAGAAATGCATGTACTAAATTGGTTATAATCACTTTCTAATAACGAAGGAAAGTAACAAAAGAAGGGTGGTCAAAGTTATGGCAAACGTAATTATCATTGGAAATGGTCCAGCAGGCATTTCTACAGCTTTATATACAATCAGAGCAGGAATTGAAACAACTATCATAGGTAAAGATTTTGGTGCATTAGGAAAAGCGCATGAGATTGAAAATTATTATGGATTTAGTCAGCCTATCTCTGGTGAGGATTTAGTAAAAGAAGGGATTGAAGGAGCAAAAAGACTTGGAGTGAACTTCATCTCAGATGAAGTGCTTGGTATTTCTTATACTGATCAATTGGTTGTAAAAACAAAGAATGAAGATTACACTGCAAAAAGTGTTGTTATCGCGACAGGAACCACTCGCAATGCACCTAAGATTAAGGGATTAAAAGATTTAGAAGGACATGGTGTTAGTTACTGTGCTGTCTGTGATGCCTTCTTTTATAGAGGAAAAGATGTTGCTGTGTTAGGTGATGGAGAATATGCACTTCATGAAGCTTTGGAGTTATTACAAACTTCAAATACAGTTACTCTCTTAACCAATGGTAAAACACCAGCAATTGAAATCCCAGATTCCATAAAAGTAAATACTACTCCTATTGAGTCACTAGAAGGTGAAGAAGCGTTAGAAGCTGTTCTCTTTCAAGATGGAAGCAAACTTTCTATATCCGGGTTATTTGTTGCAGTTGGTGTTGCTGGAAGTACTGATTTAGCTAAAAAAATTGGTGCTATTACAGAAAAAAATAAGATTTTAGTCGATGATACTATGGCTACAAATATACCTGGTCTATATGCAGCAGGTGATTGTACCGGTGGCTTATTACAAATATCAAAAGCTGTTTATGATGGTGCTAAGGCTGGAACATCAATTATTAAGTATCTTAGAAATTCCATTAGATAGCCTAATGCTTTGTATACAACTGCTATCTAGTTTTATAACAAGGAAAAGTACGCTTAGCGAACTTTTCCTTGTCATTTATAAAGTATTCGTGTAACAATGATTCGTTTTTGTTAAGTCAAAGCGGATATTCG
>DPVV01000253.1:1558-10700 GCA_003526525.1 Lachnoclostridium phytofermentans
TACCCCCGCTTACAGAAGCGGAGGACTTCCCTAATGAGGTTAATTTCTTACACTAATAATGCTTTCATTACACCATAGTAGCATTCACATACTTTTGTAAGTTGCTCAACTTCAATATATTCATCAACAGTATGAGCTAAATTCTCTGGAGAAGGTCCGATGCCTAATGTCTTAATCCCTGCTTCTCCTGCATAATGAGAACCATTAGTACAGAAATTGTACTGTGTAATCTCTGGATTGAATCCTGCGTTGTTAAGCTCTTTCACAACTGCCTGAACCCATGCTTCGTCTTTATCATATAACCAGCCAGGGAAGAATCTCTCGCCTTCGATCTTGTTTCCGGTATAGCACATTTCTTCGCCTACTGCATAGGAAACTTTAGCCTTTAATTCAGGATCTTCTGCCATTAATTTGTCTAATAACTCTCTAATTGGTGCAAGGACAGATTCCTTCGTCTCACCAACTAATAAACGACGATCATAAGTTGCGCGGCAATATTCAGGAACTACAGAAGCTCCAGGATATGGTGCAGACTTAATGTCTGTTAACTCTAAGATACCCTTTCCTAATACTGGGTGCTCTGTTGGAACTAAGTCTCTAATTGCATTAATTACCTTGCTCATTTTATAAACAGCGTTAATTCCTTTTTCAGGATTTGCAGAATGAGCTGGTTTACCAAATGTCTCAACTACGACTTCACCACGTCCACGCTGACCAATTTTAACGTTTAATTGACTTGCTTCACCAATGATTACGTAATCTGGTTTAAAGTTTTTGGAGATTTCACGTGCAGCTATACCTTCAAAGCACTCTTCATGAACAACACCAGCAATAAGGATTTCACCAGCAAAATCACGGTTTGTATCTTCTGCAAAGTATTTTGCAGCTGCTGTAAATGCGGAAACTGCACCCTTCATATCGGATGTACCACGGCCATATAACTTACCGTCTATAATTTCGCCACCAAATGGGTTCTGTGTCCACTTGCTTGGGTCAGATACAGGTACTGTATCAATATGTCCATCAAATAATACCTTTGGACCTGGACGATTTCCTTTGATAATTCCGATTACGTTACCATATCTATCATAAGAAACATCATCAAATCCATTTGCTTTACAAAATTCAACTATTGTCTCAGCAGCTTGTTTTTCTTCTCCTGAATAGCTTTTTGCCTGTATCATTTTCTGTGTTAATTCAATTAACTCTTGTTCTCTGTTTCCTTTTAACATTATATTATCTCCTTTCGTATACCCGTGTATATTCAATCTGCTTGCAGATTGATTACTGCTTACATTAGAAATGTGAAATCGCTTATTATTTCACATTACTCCGCATCGTAACGTGTGTCTTTACCATTCCATACAACATTACGATAATTTTGTTTGTCTGTATCACCTTCTGTAGAGATGAATAGTAATCTAGAATCTTCATTAAGACCTAATTTACCCTTTAAATCTACAAGAGAATCATCTGTTAAGATATTGTAAACACAACCAAGAGTAGCTGCACCGCTTTCTCCAGATATAACCTTCGTATCACCATCTAATGGACTAGCCATGACACGCATACCATCAGCTGCTACATAATCTGGGCAAGAGATAAATGCATCTGCATAATCCTTTAATACATTCCAGCCAATGCTATTTGGTTCGCCACAAGCTAAACCTGCCATGATTGTATTTAAGTCGCCAGTTACAAAGTGAAGTTTACCATCGTTTGCTTCAGCGGTACGATAAATACAGTCTGCTTTGTTTGGTTCTACAACCACGATCTTAGGTTGATTTCCTTTATAGTAATTTGCAAAGAATCCACAGACAGCACCAGCTAAAGAACCAACTCCTGCTTGTAAGAAGATGTGTGTTGGAGCTTCCGCTTTTGTCTCTTCTAATTGCTTTACAATTTCAAACCCTAGTGTCATGTAACCTTGCATAATCCAAGTAGGGATATCCTCATAGCCTTCCCATGCAGTATCCTGAATTACAATCCAGCCTTTTTCCTTTGCATTTTTATCTGCAAGACGAACTGCTTCATCGTAATTCATATCCATGATGGAAGCTTCAGAACCTTCTGCAAGGATGTTATTTAATCTTTCAATAGCAGATCCCTTTGGCATGTAAACAACGGATTTTTGGTTTAACTGATTTGCTGTCCAAGCAACACCACGTCCATGGTTACCATCGGTAGCTGTTACGAATACCATATCACCTGTTTTATCTTTTACTTCTTTTGATATCATTTTAGTTGCTGTTAAATTCTTGATATCTTCCCCAATTTTATCAGCAATTAAGCGTCCAATCGCATAAGATCCACCTAATACTTTAAACGCATTTAAACCGAAACGGTAAGATTCATCTTTCACATGAATATTTTTTACACCAATTTCTTTCGCTAAGTTCTTAAGCTCAGCTAATGGAGTTTCGCTATAAACTGGAAAGCTTTCATGGAATGCTTGTGCTTTACCTGCTTCCTCGAAGTTTAAAAAATCAATATTTGATTTTTCATTATTATTTCTTGGATAAAATACACTTTTAAATGTTTCTTTCATAAACTTAACCTCAATTCTGGCGTTTAGCGCCTTTTTATTAGTGCTTTTGTATAAGTTACTGTGTAAAATATGATATATATTAATCTCGATTATAAACCCTCTAAAAAATTCAGGAAAAAGCAAAGCAGGTTAACATGCTTGAATATATGGCTTTTTATAAGAATTTTTAGTAAGTATTAGTCAGAGATTAGTATCGCACACGTTACATGGTGCAACAATTGTGGCACCATGGTACCTTACTTAGTTACTGCAATTACCTCGACTTCTAATAATACACCCTTGGGAAGTTCTTTTACAGCTACACAAGAACGAGCTGGCTTACCTGTAAAATATTCACCATAAACTTCATTGAATGCTGCGAAATTTCCCATGTCAGATAAAAAGCAAGTTGTTTTAAAAACATTTTCAAATGTTGTATTAGCTTCTTCTAAAATAGCCTTAATGTTTTTCATAACTTGAAGAGTTTGTTCTTTAATACCGCCTTCTACTACTGCGCCAGTTGCTGGGTCTATTGGTATCTGACCTGATGTATAAAGTACTCCGTTCACTACAAGAGCTTGGCTATATGGTCCGATTGCTGCTGGTGCACTTGTCGTATTGATTATTTGCATAATTACATCCTCTTTTCTATTACTTTTTTCGTCTATTTTATCTACATTTTAATTATAATACTAAAATATATTTCAGTCAATCTAATTTTTGTATTATTTTATTTCATTCTATTACTTACTATAATTGAACATTTTTAACATCTAAATGAGTTTCAATAAATGTCGACAAAACACTTGGTATGGCGTAGTTGAAAGGAAATCACTCTGCAATTTCAATAAAATATGATTTACAAAGTTTTACCTTTGTATTAAAAAAAGAAACGGATCATATAGATTCATTTCTTCTAATTATTTAAATATTCCGCTATGTTAGATTAAATTTAATTGAAATTTACATTCAATTATAGGCTTACCCTTTTGGTTAGCTTATTATTGATTTAATCAATATTGGTTGCGAAAATTCTTCTAATTCATTATGAGCAATATAATAATCATTGTCACGAATACAATAGAATCTTACAGTAATAGACGGTAAGACATCAAATTCTGTACCATCATCAATGCTCATAATGATATCAAATGAATACAAAGGATATTGAGCTTTCAAAATAGTTTCAATTGACTTAACTCTAAGCAGTGCAGTTTGCAATAAGCACTTAGCATCTTTTGATCCACTTATATATATTTCATTACAACTCCATTCTAATTGGGTAAGCATTTCTTTAGAATGTTTTATTTTACTATTTTCATTTAAGTTCCAGCAATTATCTTCTAAATAAAAATACGGTTCACCATTACAATTTAATCCTTGTCTTATAGATGTACTTCCATCAATAGTAATTTGATTGATTTTAGAAATTTCATTTATATAAGTTTCCATTTTCTTATTATATATCATTTCTAATCCCCCTGAAACATAACCAAATTTCAACATTGATTTAAAATATATCCTTATTTTATATGATCTTTGAATCCCCTGAGATGCATATAAACCGTATTTTTACTAACATCCATAAATTTTGCTACCTTGATAACCGAATCTTTCATTCTAAAAATCCCTTGATTGTATAGTAAGTTAACAATTTCTTTGTTTTTTAAATTTACAGATATACTTTCATCGGCCATAACCTGCTGAGAGGCTTCTGTATAAGCTTGTTCAATCAAAGCATCTACATCCACAGCAAAGTTTTCATTAATCATGGTGTTATTAGACATATTAAGCATTCTAAAGACTGGGAATGTCTCTGATAAAGGAGTATCTACATGATAATTAATGCAGATTAATCCAATAATACGATGATGCTCACCATAAACACTAATTGTAGTTGAATAAAGCTGATTTCCCTTTTTATTTTTAGACTCGTACGAAATATAACCATCTAGATTTTCATCTTGAATCTTATTCAGCATATTGAGTGCTAAATCTGTAATAGGAGCACCTAATTTTCTCCCCGTATGATGCCCATTTATAATTTTTATTACAGAGTTTTCACAGTCTTCTAAACTATGTAACACATACTCAAACCCTGTTCCTAAATAATCTGCTAGTCCATCTAAAAAGCTTCGATATGAATTTAATATGATTTGATCTGTTACTGTTAATTTCATACTTCCCCGCTGCATAGTTCCCCCATTCTTGTGCACATTATTGCACATTTTATGCTTTTTTACTTTTTCTATCAAAACGGATATTCCCACTTGCCTACAGGCAAGTTTATTGGGAATTCCTGAATGGGGCTAAAATATTCCCTTAACTAAAATCGTCTTTATTTCATACGGTTTCACTTCTAAAACGATATCCGAATCGAAATGATTATCTTCCATCGGTCTTTCTCGTAAATCAGCCTCAACCCATTCTGTTACTTTAAAACCAGTCTGTAACTTAACTATATTCTTTGAGCCACTATAATCATGGAAGCGTACGACTAAGTACTCTTTATCCTCTGACTGTTTCATTGCATCAATCGCAATGTACTCATTATCGATGGAGACAAAGCTATAATTATCAGGAAGAACACATTCGCCAGCAATCGCTTCTAGTTTTTGATTGAGTGCAAATGCTTCCTTCTCCGTTTCTCCTTTCACAAAATCACCTTTATGAGGCAATAAAGAGTAGGTGAAAGAATGCTCGCCTTGGTCTTGTAAATAATCCGGATGCATCGCTGTCTTAATCAAAGTTAATCGAAGCAAATGATCCTTTACATCATGACCATACTTACAATTATTCAGTAAACTTACACCATAATTGTATTCGGACAAATCAACCCATTTATGAGCTACGGTCTCAAACTTTGCTTGATCCCAACTGGTATTCCAATGATTTGGTCGTTTTACATTACCATATTGGATATCATAGGTTGCATAGGTAGATCTTATATCAACTGGGAAGGCTACCTTTAGTAATTGACGTTTTTCATGATAATCCACGTAGGTTTCAAAATCGATTCTTCTGCTATACGCATACACAATCATATCTTGCTTGATCACAGAACTCATATACTTCCATTGGAATGAGAATACAGCTCTAAGTGTTCCTATTTCCTTTACCTCAAAGTGTTCCAGGTCGCTTACTTCTCTCATCTTTTCCCGATAGAAAATATCTATATCCCAGGCATCATTATCCATAGGTTTATCTTCAAAAACTTGAAGAACATTTGCTTTTTCTCCTGGAGCAATTACCTGTCGTTTATTTTCTTTGTCATAGATTGCTATAATCTGACCGTCTTCGTTTAACTGAATCGAGTAGAAAGGTGTCTCAATACAATGATTAGAATACTCAAAAGGAAGTATTTCATTTTCTCTAGCAGCCTCTATAAACCTTACTTTCGCAAATCCCATCGGTGCTACATTTTGCAGATAAACAATCCAGCTATCAGGACCCAATTGAGCTTTTAAGTTTTCACCCTTTTCGTTTACAAAATAGCCCTTCCTGCCATCGTATGGTATTTCAACACAATCGTTTCTTAACCAGCTTGAGTTATTTCGTATTGTATAAGTATCCTTTGATTCACGAACAAGAAGTTGTAATGCTTCTTCTTTCACTTGATTCGCAATCGATTCTGCTTGCTTATAATCAATAACACAATCATCATATACTTCTTTAATCGAAGATCCAGGAATAATATCATGGAATTGGTTGGTTAATAGAATTTTCCAACCATTTGTTAAGTCTTCCTGTTTTGCTGTGTGTACATCACCTGATAACATAGCTGTCATTACGGACAGCCACTCCGTCTCACGATATAAGAATTCCATTTTCCGATTCATTTTCTTATTATAAGCATGACTAGTGAAGGTACCACGATGATATTCCATATATAGCTCCCCATCCCAAGTATGAACATATTGGTCTGAGCTTTTGACTGTTTTCTTTAATGTATTAAAATAGTCTTTTGCAGTACTAGTTTCTAGGTTTGGTAATCCCGGTATCTTATCAATTCTTCTTCTTTGTTCCAGCATATCACGATTTACACCGCCACCGCCATCTCCATATCCATAGGCGATTAAAATATCCTTATTGAGATCCTTATCCTTATAAGCATCCCAAGAACCTTTTACTGTTTTTGGTGTTAGCTTACCGTTATAGGTATAAAACCAGGACCCTGGTTCACTCCATGGGTCAGGTGTAGTAATAAAATGTGTCAGAACTTCACTTCCATCAATTCCGCGCCAATAAAACGTATCATGAGGCATACGATTATATTGATTCCAGCTTATTTTCGTTGTCATGAACATATCAATACCGGACTTTTTAAGAATTTGAGGTAGTGCCCAGGAATATCCGAATACATCTGGTAACCATAGATATTCCACATCCTTACCGAATTCCTCTTTAATAAATTTACTACCAAGAAGAATTTGTCTTGTTAAGGATTCTCCGCTTGTTAAGTTACAATCCGCCTCCACCCACATGGCGCCATCAACTTCCCATTGACCTTCTGCAATTCGTTTCTTAATTCCATCGTATATTTCAGGATAGTCATTTTTGATATATTCGTATAGTTGCGGCTGCGTTTGCAGGAATATGTAATCCGGATACTCTTCCATCAATCTTAAAACAGTAGAAAAGGAACGAGCACATTTTTCTCTTGTATGCTTTAGTCTCCATAACCATGCCACATCAATATGGGTATGTCCTATGCATTTGACATTGACAAGAGAGTTCTTATCCATAGCATCGATCTTCTCATTAAGATAATCATCTGCTTCGTGAACCGATTGGTAAAACGCTTCACTATTTGGATAAGACCAGTCAATTAATTTAAAGGCATTATCTAAATGAATTTTTAATTCGCTGCGAATGGCATTATTCTCATCAAGATTTTTTAAAGTATCCAGTATCATCAATGATAAATAATATAAATCGTCTGTTTTCTCATCTAAATATGCCAAGTCAGCACGATTTAATTTGTGCTCCTGTGCATGCTGAACTCCTCCGCCTTCAAGTCCTGACCACAAACGAAAGGTGAAGCAGACTTTCTTACCAACCAATTCTTCCTTCAAAAATACTTCTTTATGATTTACATCAACTCCCTGATAGGGTTGCTCATTTAGGTATAATAGTGATTCAAAACCAGAATTGTTACCAGCTCCGGTATTTCCGAAATCAAATATACCTACCACTCTTTTTTTGTCCCAATCAGCAGGTACAATAACCACCTTATGTAACCAAAGATAACAATCGCGGCCGGACCAGGTTTCACCGACCTTCATTGTCTTAAAATCGCCAAAGGTTGTTGGTACCTCTGGTCTTACTAATTTCTCGACATCCTCTTTTACATATAACTCATCAAATGATATCACATCTCTATATCGATAATTGCTTAATTCATCAATTCTTCTTTCCAATTTCCGCTCTGTATAAAACATGTGTCCTCCTATGAAATGTTTCATCGAAACATTTTTATACTTAATAAAATAGTAATTTTCTTTTCCTAGTCTTTCAACTTAATAAATTCTAGATTTTATGAAATAATTCTAGATTTTCAAAATCCTGCTTTTATACCACAATAATCCAGAACTAATTCAGCAAAAAGTGAGTTCGCCCATGCAAACCATTCTCTGGTGTATATTGCGGCATCATCCGCATAAATTCCTTCATGCATCAACAAATCTTCACCTAATGTATTCATAATTCGGTTTATACACTGAAGCTTATCTTCTGCTTTCTCGCTCGTTAAACCTTCCATTGCAACCGCTATATGCCAGACATAGTTTGATAGAGTATGAGCACTTCCTATTCCTGATAACATCTTACCTTCAAAGTAATAAGGGTTTGCATGACTTAATATAAATCGCCTTGTATTATTAGCAACCTCTTCTTCCTTTCCCACATATCCGATATAAGGAATCGATAGTAAACTTGGTACATTTGCATCATCCATTAAATTATACTGTCCATAACCATCTGTTTCATATGCATAGATGCGGCCAAATTCTTCTGTATTCACTATACCGTAATGTTCAATTCCGTCCCCGATTTCTTTTCTTAACAAGAGCGCTTCTTTTGCTATGCTGTCATCTTCTAGAACCTCTGTTGCAATCTCTTCCACATAGTTTAGTACAACAGTAGCGAACATGTTTGATGGAATTAAATAGCCATAGGTACAAGCATCATCACTTGGCCGAAAGCCTGACCAAGTCAATCCGATCTTAGACTTTACTAACGCCCCTTTTCCTTCTCTCGATAACGTATCCTTAAAAAAGGTGTTTTTTCGAATAAAATGGTACTGAGAGTTCTCCTCGTGATTTTGTTCCAGCTTCCATGTATGCATAATCACTTTAATGGCATTCTTAAAATTTTTATCGAAGTGACTGGTATCACCTGTCGTTTTCCAATATAACCACGCTAACTGTATTGGAAAGCATAAAGAATCAATCTCATATTTTCGTTCCCATACCCAAGGTCCCATGCCGCATTCATCCTGTTCCCAGCAATGTCCATTGGCACTTTCGTTAAAGGCATTTGCATAAGGATCTAACCGTATGTATTTAAATTGCCTATGAATTAGCCCTTTTATCATCTGAGCTATCGCTAAATCTT
>DPVV01000548.1 GCA_003526525.1 Lachnoclostridium phytofermentans
ATCAAAAATGTAGTCTTTGGATGCTTGATTGGATAAATCACCGTATTTTAATGCTGCCAAACCGACAATTTTAGCAACTTCTCTCGCTTCCTCTTCGCCCATTTCTCGGTTGGACATAATCTTCTTATAAACTTCTTCGTTAATGCTATCCATTAAATATTCAAGACGCATTACACCGCCATCTCTTGTCTTAAATGGCTTTCCGTCTTTCCCATTCATCGTACCAAAACCTAAGAAGGTTAAATTCACATTTTCAGGAACTAATTTAGTTTTCTTTACACAGCGAAATACTAATTCAAAGTGAAGTTCTTGGCGTTTATCTACAACATAGATAACTGATGCTGGGTTAAATAATTCCATACGTTCTACTAAAGTAGCTAAATCTGTTGTGGCATATAAACTTGCGCCATCGGATTTTAATATCATACATGGAGGAATTTCCTTGGTATCAGTCTCTTCTTTTACATCAACTACCAAAGCGCCTTCACTGATTTTAGCAAAGCCCGTCTCTTTTAAATAAGTAACCATACCTGGAATATAAGGCTGAGCATCGCTTTCCTTCTTCCATACATCAAAATGAACGTTAAGGTTATCATAGTTTTTCTTTAAGTCGTTTACGGAAACAGTCATTATGTGGTTCCAAAGAGCTGTGTATCCACGGTGACCATTTTGTAATTCAAATACGACTTCTTTTGCTTCCTCACGAAATTCTGGATGTTCTTTCGAATATTCGCTTGCAGTTGGATAAATTTCCTCTAATTCAGAGATGGAAAATGGTGCTTCACTTGGATATTCTCCAGTAAAGCTCTCATCAAAATAAGGAAGATTTGGTTGACGTTTTCTAACCTCAGCAATGATAAGCCCCATCTGAGTACCCCAGTCACCAAGATGTGCATCTCCAATTACGTTGTGCCCTAAAAAGCGTACCATACGCTTGATACTTTCACCAATAATTGCAGGACGAAGATGTCCAACGTGAAGAGGCTTTGCCACATTTGGACCGCCGTAATCTACAACTACTGTATCTGGGTTCTTAGCTTCCTCACAACCAAGTCGTTCATCCATTGACATACCTTGAAGATAATCTACCAAAAATTCTTCCTTAACAGAAAAATTAATGAATCCTGGCATAATTGCAGTAATTTCTTTTAATGCTGAATTGTCTTTACAGCGTTCTACAATCTCATTTGCAATCATAATAGGTGCTTTTTTGTATTGCTTAGCTGCTGCTAGTGCACCATTGCATTGATATTGACACAAATCCGGACGATTCGATATTGTTACCACTCCGTACTTTTCTTCGTAGCCACACTCTACAAATGCAGTAGTAAAGAGATTGGTTAATTGATCAATAACTTTTATCATAAATGCCTCCATCTATATTTACATTTCATTTTCTTCATTATTTCACACTTTAACACAATTTAAATATTGGTGCAATACTTGTTTAATATAACTTCTGTTTATTTTTATGACCATAACCAGTATCTAATACTGATGTTCATCCTTACTTTAGTATATATATATAATAAAGAGAACAAGTATTAGTATGGTGTAATTTCACTCATCTCATTACACCACCATATGTATTGTTCTTATATTATTATACAGGAATAAAACCAATATAGTAAATCACACAAAAACAAACGATAAATACCCAACTGTAGTATAAAAAAAGACCATATAGCTAATCTATACGATCTTTTAAATATTGGGGCAACTCTTACTGTTTAATATCTCATAAGTATCACCATAGCCAGTATCAAATTGTAAAGTTCTTACCAAAAGATTTTATACTTAGTCTGGCATAACAAAAGCACATGCAATATACGCAAGTACACCAATACCTCCACAAAATGAAAAGATAATCCATAAAATACGAATCACTGTAGGATCTAAATTAATGTACTCTGCAATCCCACCGCATACCCCACATATTTTTCTATCAGTACGAGATTTCACCAATTTTTTTTGCATAATTATCCTCCCTTTCTACCCTTGCTTTAAAGCATAAATTAACGAAGATTAAGACTAATGGAACCAACGCCACATTTAAGATTAAATGTTCCTTTGGTTTTATCATTATAAATACTTTCATGGGCTGTAAAGTCCCAATTACTATTATTTATTTTAACACTTCCAATACCGCAGTCAACTATATAATTATAATCTTTTTCTTCCCCTTCTAGATTAAGGTTGATTTCACCTACACCACAATCTACATAGCTATTTCCTAAGATTTCACCCGTAACTGAGATTTCACCAACGCCACTTTCCATAGTTACATCTTTTGCTGTTAAGTGATTTATTTTCATGGAACCTGCACCTACTTTGAAACTAGAATCATTATCCACCGTAAGTTTTTTTATTGTCATATCACCAGCACCCATTGAAAAACCCACGGTTTTTGCATAGATATTATCAACTAATATTTCCCCTGCACCAAACTCTATGTCAAATTCATCCGCTTCAAAACCTTCTGGTATTGTGATTGTAATGGTAGGATATAAATCCACTTCACTTCGAAAACCAAATCCATGAAAGTTAATAGGTAATCTAATGCCGAATAGATTCATAGAGTAACGATCATCAAAGTTATCTTCTAGATACCATACACCATTTTTTACTTCACTATGAAATCCGTCTTCTGTAGTATTTTTTACATCAACATGAAAGGTATCTCCTTCCACTATACGAACTTTAGCAAAATCTATATCTAGTTTAACTGAGGTAACATCCTTGGCTTCATCTTGGTAGGAAAATGTGGTGTTATACCGATTCCTAACACTGCCTCCACCAACTAATGTTCCAAATAGTAGGATAGCAATACCAATTCCTATGGAGGCACAGGCTATACCTAATACAATTCTTCCCGTTGATTTCATGCTACTACACTCCTTCCCCCAAATGGCGCTTTTAACAGGCCAACAAGGCCACGGATTAATACTGGAAACATCTTAGCACAATAGCAAGCTACTAGAAATAACAACAAGCCGATACCAAAACATAACAATCCACCCCCGACTGCTAAAGCTCCTAACATTGGAATTACAAATACTTGTGCTACCCCTGTTACAAATAGTGCAAAACCTGCTATAATACATCCGATACCTGCTCCACCGAATCCAACAACCAAACCGAAAACAGTTGCGAAGCAAGCTATCATCAGAGGGATTATAATCGGAAACCCAAAGATACATAATAAAATTAAAGCAAACACATTAATACCTGTCTTTTTAACAATAGGTCTTTGATTTTGATAGGTACCATTTTGATAATACATGTTCTGGTTTTGATGTGATGTGTTTTGATTTTGGTAATTTCCATTCTGATACTGATATCCAGCATTTTGATTTTGATAGTTTCCATTCTGGTTCTGATAACCTGAATTTTGATTTTGGTAGTTCTGATTATTGTTTTGATAGCCAGTATTCTGATTTTGGTAACTTGAATTTTGGTTCTGATTGGTAAAATTTTGGTTCTCATTGTAAGCAGACTGATTTTGATTTCCTTGATTCTGATAGGAATTACTCTGCCTGTTCTCTTTATAATCTTGCTGCTCATCACCTAATTCTAAATTTGAAACTTCATTTAATTTCATGATACTGTCTTTACTTTGAGCACTATCCTGGTAACCTCTTTCGGTATACTCACCAGACTCCTCTTCTTTTATAGTACCAAGGTCTAATTTAATACTTTTTGCAACCTTTGCTGGTGAACCTAATTCCCTCAATATTATCGGTTCATTCAGCTCCCCTGCTTCTTCAAAATAACTATCATAGAACGTGAGTGCTTCCATTCTTTCCTCTGTTGGAATATCTTGAAGCAACTCCTCCAACTCTTTTAAAAACTCAACTCGGTTCAACTACGCCACCCCCTCAAAAATCTTACTAATCTTTGCGGAATAGTTTTTCCACTCCGAACAATACAGCTGAAGCTGTATCCTCCCTTGAGGTGTCACTTTATAATACCTTCGGTTTCTTCCCGCAATTTCCATATCATATACTTCTAAACAATCATCTTTTTGTAATCTACGAAGAACTGGGTAAAGCGTAGATTCCGAAATTTCAATTGCTTCCCTTACATCCTGTGTTATTTTATACCCGTAAGTTCCTTCCGGTTCCCTAGAAACCGCAGCTAGCACGATTGCGTCCAACAGTGCGGATCCTGTATTAAAAACCATGATATCAACTCCTTTAACTATTATTATATTATCCAATATTATTAGATCGGAAGAGCG
>DPVV01000028.1 GCA_003526525.1 Lachnoclostridium phytofermentans
CGCTCTAAAGCTGCTATAAAACTTTCAACTACATCAAAGTAAAAACTATAATAGCGATTGTTAATTCTATTATAGTTACGGTACGAATTATAATATTGACTTCTTCTCTATTATTGACCGATTACTCCATTTTAGCATAACGCTGTGAATTTTGCAATGAAAGTTAGGAATACAGACAGTTTACAGCTAATATCGAGCCACTTTAAGCGTTCTCAATCAGGATTTCTTGATCTAGAAAAGCATAATAAACATCCTCTAACTCCTCCATATTGGCCCGTCCATTCGTAGCTTCTGTCACCTTTTTCTGAAAGGCCCCGAGTGAGTCTGGAGGAATTAATAAGGTAGCTTTTACAATATCGGTGTAATCTGTTGATATTATTGTTAAATTCATTGTTCCAGCAATGTATTGAAGCTTACCAATACCGTTATAGTCCGTAGTGATTTCATATTGTTTCCCAAGGTGTTTTTCTATAATAACGCTATTTGCCAATCCTTCTTTTGCAGTACTTTGATAAGCACGCACTAATCCGCCAGTACCAAGCAAGGTACCGCCAAAATAACGTGTAACAACAACTGCTGTATTATGAATTCCTTCTCCTAATAAAACATCAAGCATAGGTCGTCCTGCTGTTTTACTAGGTTCGCCATCGTCACTGCAGCGTTGTAATTCTTGATTTAAACCAAGAACATATGCAGAACAGTTATGCGATGCATCCCAGTATTTTTTCTTCATCTGTTCAATAAAGGATAGGGCTTCCTCCTCTGACTTAATAGGGATTACAGTAGCGATGAAACGTGATTTCTTTTCTATGATTTCACCGGTTCCACCGGTGTAAACAGTTTTATAGGAAGTTTGCATGTTAAACCTCTATTCTGGCGCATGGCACCTTTTTATAATGATTTGGACGCTTTACTTTTGTACTTTTGTGCGATACAATAAGTACAAACAAATGTACGCAATAATTATCATTATATCAATAGCGAATTTGATGCGCAAGTTATTCATGAGAAGGAGAGCAGAAAAAGCACTTTCCAGTGGGGTGATAACTTGCTAATTTTATGAATACAAATAGTAAGGAAAGAAGTGGAGTATGAATCTAATATATGAAGTTATTAATGAAAGAGAATACATCTAAAAAGCAACGACTTATCGCAGCTGTCCCGATGTTACTTATGATGTTGGCGATATTTTTATTTTCAGCAAAAACAGCGACGGAATCAGATGGGTCAAGTCTTCCAATCGCCAAGGCGTTATTGGATATATATCAGAGAGGATTTGGGGAAATGGGGAAGGATTCGTATGATGTTTCGCTTAGAGTTGCGAATGTACTGACCAGAAAAGTTGCACATGTTACCGAATATGGAATCTTGTCCATTTTAGTAAGCTTTTATATTTGGGTAAGAGGACACCGAGGAAAACAGTTCTTTTTCTTAACCATCCTTATCTCAGTGGGTTATGCAATAACGGATGAAATTCATCAACTCTTTGTAGCTGGAAGAAGTGGAAGGATTACAGATGTTTTAATAGACTCCATTGGTTGCATCTTAGGTGCATTATTCTTTTTATTAATTTATCATCTAATAAAAAATAGGAGTCTAAAAAAACAACTATCGAGTCAGTTAAGAAAGTAGTAAATATGAAACGCCGTATCACATATTTCTTTATTCATATAAAAATACTAGATAAACTGATTACGTTCTTTTGAATAGTGGTAGTTTATCTTATCTAAGGTATCGATGAGGTTGTCTTCATTTACATCAAGGCTTTTGCAAAAATCTTCAAGGCTTTGAAACTCATCTCTTAATTTTGTATTCACATAACTTAGTAACATTATTGGATCGGTTGGTAGCATTTTAATTCATCCTTTCATTCGGTTTGAGATGGTCTTATCATACTGCAAGAATTTTCATCTCGTCAAGGGTATTCGTTTGAAAATAAAGAGCAATTTTTACACAGGAAAGAAAGGTATAAAGTCACCAGATTGGAGGTTATTATGGATCTATTTGAATATATGAGAGAAAATACGAAGGAGAAAGAATCACCGCTTGCTTCACGTCTTAGACCAACGAAGTTGACAGAAGTGGTTGGACAAGGTCATATCATTGGAGAAGATAAGTTATTATATCGGGCAATTATGGCAGATAAACTTGGTTCGGTTATCTTTTATGGTCCACCCGGAACCGGAAAAACTACGCTTGCAAAGGTGATTGCAAACACCACCAGTTCAAACTTTCAACAAATTAATGCAACCTCCGCTGGGAAAAAAGATATGGAAGAGGTTATTGGGCAGGCGAAGCAAACACTTGGCATGTATGGGAAGAAAACAATTCTTTTTGTAGATGAGATCCATCGATTTAATAAAGGGCAACAGGATTATTTGTTACCGTTTGTAGAGGATGGTACGATTGTGTTAGTCGGAGCTACAACAGAAAATCCTTATTTTGAAGTAAATAGCGCGCTTATCTCAAGATCCATTGTATTTGAATTAAAGCCTTTGGAACAAAATGATATTAAGGAGCTTTTAATTCGAGCAATTACGGATAAAGAAAAGGGGTTAGGCGCTTATCACGCGGAGATGGACGAAGACGCATTGGACTTTTTAGCAAGTGCCGCAAATGGAGATGCAAGATCCGCTTTAAATGCCATTGAGTTAGGGGTCTTAACGACAAAGCGCAGTGAAGATGGTTTAATCCATATTACATTAGAGGTGGCATCGGAGTGTATTCAAAAACGTGTATTAAAGTACGATAAGTCGGGGGATAATCATTACGATACGATTTCTGCATTTATTAAGAGCATGCGCGGAAGTGATCCGGATGCTGCAATCTATTATTTGGCGAAGATGCTATATGCCGGTGAAGAGGTAGCGTTTATTGCACGAAGAATAATGATATGTGCCGCAGAGGATGTATCGAATGCTGATCCGAATGCACTTGTGGTTGCAACAGCAGCAGCACAGGCAGTTGAGCGACTTGGTATGCCAGAAGGACGTATTGTTCTTGCGCAAGCGGCTGCTTATGTGGCATGTGCTCCAAAGAGCAACTCCGCAATCGTAGCCATTGATGAGGCATCGGAGTTAATTGCAAAGGATAAAACACCTCCAATACCGCCTCATTTACAGGACGCTCATTACAAAGGGGCTGCAAAACTAAACCATGGTGTTGGATATTTATATGCTCACAACTATGAAAATCATTACGTAAAGCAGCAGTACCTGCCAGATTCTTATGTTGGGCGTACGTTTTACCGTCCAAGCGATAATGGTTATGAAAAGACGATTAAGGAGTATTTTCAGAAAATAAAGGGCAATGAGACGGAAACGTTTTAAAGTCGGTTAAAGAGAAATATGTAAATAGATAATAATAAGAAAATGATATTAGAAACCAGAGACAAATTAGCGAAAGAAAGGATTTATGAATGAAAGCAGGTAATGAAAATAATACAAGTAGTACAGGGAATACAAGTAAAGCAAAAAGAGTATTATCAATGATTGGTGTTATCATATTATTGGGATTATATCTATTTTCCCTAGTAGCAGCAATTATGGCAAAACCGTATGCAAATGGTTTATTTTTAACTAGTATCTATGCGACCTTTATTATTCCAGTATTTATCTATGTATTCTTACTGATGAATCGTACTTTTGGAAAGAAAAAGGATGGATACACTATGCACGAAATCAATCAGATGAAGAAAAAGGGATTTGATGAAGCAAATCAGACGGATAACAAAGTGAATTAATGAAATATAACCTCCAAAGCATACCAAAAAAGTAGAAGTGAGTTTTTTTAGATGTAATTTTTTTGACATCAATTTTACATCAAACCAAGTTAAGTCATATCACTAATTAAGGGACAAAACTATTAATTTATATTAGTAGATTTGTCCCTTTTGTTATATTATGATTTAAAATTAGTGCAAGTCTTCAACTTGTAGAATATGGGAAAATATAGTATATTAGATATATAGTTTATCATAAAAAGAAGTAAGTATAATTGTAAATGGAGGTTTTTATGAAATTTAAATTGAGATTTGGCAAGATTATATTAATAGCATTATTTATGTTATGTTTAAGCACTTTTTTTTCAATTTCAGTAAATGCGTCTACTTCTAATACTATTGGGGGACGGTTTAATGATGAGAATTTTACTTATACAGTGCGTGTAAAAGCAACTCAAGGTAAAAATGGAAAAGTATCAATAGCAAAATATAATAACGGTAATTCAGATAAAAAGGTAAAGATACCTCAGTATGTTAAACATGGAGATTACAAGTATACAGTGTATCGAATTGACCAACTTGCATTTTATAAAAGTAATATGAAAGCTATTGAAATACCAGATGGCATAATTTCAATTTACAGGCAAGCATTTAATGAATGTTCTCAAATAAAAAGCATTGAGTTACCTAAAAATTGTACACTTTACGGTTCTGGAATTTTTAGTAGATGTACTAATCTTACGCAAATAACATTACCTTCAAAGTTGGAAAAATTACCTCCTACTATTTTTGAAGGATGTAAAAAATTAACCAATATTGTAATGCCTCCAAAATTGGTTGAAATAGGAACCGCAAGTTTTGATGGTTGCAAATCGCTTATCGGTATCATTTTACCTAATTCAATAGAGAAAATAGGTGGAGGTGCCTTTTCAAATTGTTCTAGTTTAGTTAATATATCGATTCCTGATAAGGTAAAGCAGTTAGAGCATACTACATTTAAAAATTGTAGTGCTCTACAAAGTGTAAAGTTTTCAAATTCTTTAAAAGTAATTGGAGCAAGTTGCTTTGAAGGTTGTGTTAACCTAAGTTCAATCAATTGGAATAATAATGTCACTACTATACGCAGCAGAGCATTCTATAAATGTAAATCGATGAAATCAATTAGCTTGCCTGCTAGTATAGTAAATCTTGAATATGAATGTTTCGCATATTGTTCATCATTAGAAAGTTTAACAATATTAAATAAAGTAAATATGGATTATATATCTCAAGATATTCTAAAAAATGCAAATGATAATTTGACTATAATATGTTATCCAAATGAAGTTATATATAACTCTCTTGCCTTTAGAGAGTATAAAATAGATTTTATTAATACTGACTTATTTACGGTAAATGTGCAAAAACAGAATTATCCATACAAAAATTATGAAGATTACTTTAATGATCCTAGTAAATATACAGTTGCTGAAGAAGAATTTTACTATTTACATATTAAAACAACTTTTGATTCCCCTGTTACAATTTCAAAGTTAAAATTAGATTATATCAATGATAAGGGTGAAATTGTTTCTTCAGAATACTATGAAAGAGATATCGATGTTTATAAGGAATATAAAGCTATACTACAAGTGGATAATAGTTCAAAGGATTATAGAAAGTTTGACTTCAATGAAATTAAGGCAACAGTTATAGGATATAATAGTAGTGTTAATGGTTATGATAGTAACCGTGTTAACCATAAAGAGATAATTAAGTGCAGCAATGTAAATGAAAATGGACGCAATTATTTGTCTATCACTAATAATGGTATAAAAAAAATATCAGATTGCAGATTATATGTAAAGGCTTACTATAAAAATACATTAATTATGACAGGACTAACGAATATCGGGAATATCGAAATTGGGACAAAAATATATAATGATGAGTATTCTTGGAGTTACTTAACCTTATTTTATTTCAATAGAGAATTTGATAATTCTGAATTCACATATGAATTTATCCCGTTGTATGCTTATTATTAGAGAATTGGTGTTAGTATATAGCTGTGAATAACAAGTTTATACTTACTCTTACAGGAGAGGAAATCCTAATAAGGTTATAACTATAACGCTAGCATCAATTATTCTCTCATATTTTTATTTGTTAAAGAAATACTGAAGAAAATTTATAATAAGCTATTAAAGCTAAAAAATGTCCAACTAAAAATATACTTAGTTGGACATTTTTTTATCTTTAGGTGTTAAAGATGAAAGAGATTGACCATAATTATTAATCAATCTCAACTATTTAATTTTGCATTAGCTTGTACAGCTACTTACCATGTCATTAATTGTTCCAGATACCTAGATTATTATAACATTTAGAGGATGCTTACTTGTTATTCTCCTCCGATTCCTCTACGATTTCATCCAGGACGCGAATTAAGTCTTGAGTGTTGTTAATGGTAACATCACGTTCTAAGATGCAGTTTTTTAAATCAATGGACAGAGTTTCGAACTTTGCCTGCATTTTTGGTGCAATATAAGACATAAGGATACCTCTTTCTTAATTAAATAGAATTACTACTTGCCAAACGTATAGAAAGTATTTATAATTAGGTTTTGACGAATATTAAGCCTGTGACTCCGTTGCCACAGGCTTAATCAAAAAGGGGAGGATAAGTATTTAACTCTTCTTTTGTATTGTTGCTTTTCATTGGAGGGGGAATCCAACTATTGAAAGAGCATACGCTAATCTAACCGTATTTCTAAGTTTTACGATAGGCTGTTAGATATCGTGATTCCCAGAAATATCATTAGACTAATTATAGTATTAACGTATAAAATCTTTTTATACACACAAAAATAAGAAAACATACACATTTTTGAAAGGATGAATACAATGAGCTTATTAACAGACTGGAGAGACGTAGCATACGCAGAAGATATGGATCAGAAAACTGGACAGATTTTCTGGGGAAATTATTTCACAATTGAGAAGGGAATCTATGAGCAGCTTTTATCTAATCCTGAGGAAGTAGTTACTGGAACTGTAGAAGAACTTGCTAAGAAATATAATACAACATTACAAATTATGGTTGGTTTCTTAGACGGAATCAATGAAAGTTTAAAAGAGCCAAATCCAATTGAGACTATGGAAGTAAACACTGTAGTTAATTTAGGATTTGATTTAGAAAAGCTTTATTACAATATGGTAGAAGCTAGTGCAGATTGGTTATATACTCTTCCACAGTGGGATAATTTATTAGCTGATTCTCGTAGAAAAGAATTATATCTTTCTCAAAAGAAATCCGGAACAATTGTGAAGGAAAAGAAAGTTGGACGTAATGATCCATGTCCATGCGGAAGTGGTAAAAAGTATAAATTCTGTTGTGGTAAATAAAGAAAATGCTGTATTTACAGGTAGTAAGTTGATTGCTTGCTGCCTGTTTTTTTTATTTTGTCCACCATGAGAAGAATGGGAGGGATTATTAATAAAATTTTGATAGCTAATAGTACATCGATAGCTGATATTGATAATTGGTAAAATATGTAGTATGCTCTTTGAAAAGAGTATATATATTTGATAAAGCCAAAAGGGGTGTTTACTATGTTTGAATTTTTCAAAAAAATCTGGCAAAACAGAGTTAGTAAAGTAATACTATTAGCCTTGAGTAGCATTATTTTAGTTATCTTCCTAAGTACTGTAAGCGGATTGCGAATATCTCCTTTGACCCAATATATTTTTATATTGCTGTGGTGGCAAAGTCTATTTTATGTTAAAAATATACAAATAGCAGCGTTTGATTTGGAGTGTGTATGGACCTCTACGGTAAAAGTTAAGTGAAATTATAGATGCTTAGAATAAAAAATAGCCCCTCATTGATATGATCCTCCATAAGTT
>DPVV01000025.1 GCA_003526525.1 Lachnoclostridium phytofermentans
ACTTTCTTGTTTGACGGTTACTTTATATGTTCTTTAATTAGGCTTAATTTCATATGATTTATGCTTGATAGATTATAACCATATCTATCCAATGTATACTGTTTCTTTATTACTTACTCAAATTTAAGACAATGAAAAGTTCGTAAAAGCAATTTTTCTTATTAAAAACAAAACCATTTTCAAAGAAAAAGCTTTCCTTCATAGTTAAAGTCGCTACTCAACCTAAGTAAGATACTCAACTAAAGTACTAATTTTTAGTTATTTTTTAACATTAAAAAACCTCCCAGTGCTAATCGCCGAAAACTGATCACCAGGAGGTTGCAATAATGTATGATTAAAATATTAAAAGTTATAATAGATATTTATCCAAGTCTTCCTTAAAGTTAACAATCATATTGTCAAATACTTGAATTAAATGAGTAAGGTCTTTGATTTGGTCAACATAAATAGTGACATTACTGTTTGCTTCTTGAGTGGATGCAGAATTTTCTTCAGCGATAGCTGCTAAGTTTTCTATATTCTCAAATAAGGAGGAAATATTTTGTACTTCACTCTTTAATTGTACAGAAGTCTGAACCATCTCATCTGATACATTTTTAAGATGCTGATTTGATTGACTTGAAGTATCTACTGCCACAGATAGTTTTGTGTTTTCTCCTTCAAGAACTCCGTACTGAACATCAATATTTTGAACGATTTCATCAATGCTTTCTAAGAACCCTGTTAAGCTCTCATTAATTTTTTGTACTGCTGAATTGGTTTCCTCTGAAAGTTTTCGTACTTCTTCCGCAACTACTGCAAAACCTCTTCCAGCATCTCCTGCTCTTGCAGCCTCAATGGACGCGTTTAGCGCTAACAAGTTCGTTTGATTTGCGATACTTGATACAATCGATACGATATTTGTAATATCTTTCGCATTTTCTTGTAAATCATAACCACTGTTTTTGATACCATTAAATTTATTAAGAACACTATTAATCTCAGTTGCAGTACGCTCAACATTAGTAAAACTTGCTTCAATATCAGTTACTGCATTTTCGATTTGTTCTTTGTTTTCCTGGCTCTTATCAGATACTTTTGATATACTTCTGATACTATCATCAAGTACATTAACTGCTCTTTCAGTATCACTTGCTTGAGTGATAGCTGCATTTGCTACTTCATCTAAGACATTTGTAATATCATTTGAAGTGGATTGCATCGTTTTAGAAATCTCTGATACTGACTGATTAAAGGTAAACATCTCATCCACGATAGAATGAAATCCAATAAAGTCTTTTTGAATATTTTGTTTAATCCTATTAATTTCATTCATATAAGATTCGTATTCGTCTTTGGACTTAATCACAGTCGTCTCAACCATGTTTCTCTGACTAAGCTTCTCTAATTCTTTCAAGATGAACTTTCTAGGTCTATTGAATACTGCAGAAGTGAGTAATGTTGAGATTAAAGTAACCCCGCCAAGGATTAAGGCCTTTTCAACATCATCAATAAGAAATACACTAGCAAGAGTAACTAAAATCGTATTTAAAATGGTTACCTTTAAAGTTACTGATTTGAGTACGCCAAAGGAAAAGATTCTATTTAAATGAAATTTCTTTATATACTGAATTTCTGCTTCAAAAGTTAATTTCAATTTAATTTCATCCTGTGATCTGGATGCAACTTCCACTTCGATCTTTTCATTAAAATAATTTGCAACACCGTGTATTAATCCTTTTAAATAACTGCCCATCCCTCTTTTCGAGCGGTATGTAAAATAAATCTCATGGGATGATATCGGCGTAACATCCAGAGTCGGTGGTGTAGCTCCTTTAAATCGTTTCATTACAATGATATGGACATCATTCATTGATTTTAAAAATTGATATGCAGATTCGTGACGGAAGAATCCAGGATATAGTTTACCAAAGGTTTTTACATTCTCCTCACCCATAATACCCCATATCTCATCTTTATCTTTACCGACAGAGTTTCCGATATGCTCCACAACTCCCATTGCGGTTTTATCTTCTACATCTTCCAAAGGTGAAAAGATATAATTACTAGGAATAGCATATGCCTTAAGTGCTGAATCGACAACTTCACTTCCAAACAATTTTCGACATGATTCTATCCATGATGAAACAACAGTTCCTTTCATATTAACAACTCCTTTGTAGCTTTATGAATATTATTATCATATTTTATCACAATATGGAAGTTTTGACAATGGAAGAAATCTGTGGTAATAGATTAGTATTAAACTTACTATTGTAAAGATTTATCATTTATTTTATAATGAGAAACGAATACAACCTTGAGTTGTATGTTAACCTGTTAAGATCCGTTCTGCCAGGAAAACAATCTTTGATAAGTTAAACTACTTATCACTAATAAAATGATAATGCACTAACATCCTAAGAATCTCATACCTTATTGAATTCTGCGGGGAAAGGCTGACAAATCGTACATACTACGTTTTTTTCGTGCGCCTTTATATTATAAGGCGCTTTTTTTAATTTAACCTCAAAGGGGAAGTATCCCGCTTCAATAAGCGAGGGATTTGCCTGAGGTAGAACTGGTAGCGTATGCGGAAATATCCGCTTTGACATCTAGTTTAAATAATCGAAGTAGGATGCACATTGTATGCAATTGCCATAATGACAAATGGAAGTTATCTGACACATCGTGTTTAGCTTCCTCTTCTTTCCTTAGGATGTGTGCAAGAAAGGAAGGGATTGATTCTATTGATTCATAAATCTCTTAGCACCAATCTTTTTGAAGAACAAAAATTACTTATTAATAAGCTGAAACAAGACAATTTATTAAGTAAGGAAGATTTTCTTACCTTACTTCAACAACCAACAGAAGAAATCAGCGAGTATTTGTTCTCTTTAGCGCGAGAAGTCCGAAAAAAAATATATGGAAATGATGTGTATATTCGAGGACTGATTGAATTTACAAACTACTGTAAAAATGATTGCTATTACTGTGGTATCAGAAAAAGTAACACCAATGCAGAACGTTATCGGTTATTGGAAGACGAAATCCTAAGTGCATGTGAAATAGGTTATGAGCTTGGATTTCGAACTTATGTCTTACAAGGTGGTGAAGATGGCTACTATAAGGATGACTTTATCTGCAATTTAATTTCTAAGATAAAACGTGATTATCCAGACTGCGCTATTACTCTCTCTATTGGAGAGCGAAGCTATGATAGTTACTTATCTTTCTACCAAGCTGGTGCAGATCGTTATCTTCTGCGACACGAAACTGCCAGTGAGGAACACTATCAAAAACTACATCCAAGCAATCTTAATCTTTCGAATCGAAAGCGCTGTCTCTGGAATTTAAAGTCCATTGGTTATCAAGTTGGCAGTGGATTTATGGTAGGTTCTCCGTATCAAAAACCAGAAAACCTGATTGAAGATCTACTATTTTTACATGAGTTACAACCTCACATGATTGGTATTGGCCCATTCATTCCGCATAAAGACACTCCATTTGCAAATGAAACTGCTGGAACGTTAGAACTTACCTTATTCTTAATAGGAATCTTACGATTAATGTTTCCTAATGCACTGCTACCATCAACAACAGCGCTTGGAACGATTCATCCATTAGGCCGTGAAAAAGGAATCCTAGCAGGAGCTAATGTTGTTATGCCCAACCTCTCACCAAGGGAAGTAAGAAGCAAATATATGCTCTATGATAATAAAATCTGTACTGGGGATGAGGCAGCAGAATGTCGTTACTGTATGGAACGACGTATGAATAAAATCGGTTATGAGATTGCAGTAGACCGAGGTGATTATAAGGGAGGAAAATGCTATGTATAATAAACAATCAAAAAAGGCAGAAGAATTTATTTCTAATGAGGAAATCTTAGAAACATTGGAATATGCAGAAAAGAATAAACATAATGAAACTTTAATCGACGAGATATTAAATAAAGCAAGACTTAAAAAAGGATTATCCCACCGCGAAGCAGCCGTCCTTTTAGATTGTGATATTCCAGAGAAAAACGAAGAAATCTATGCCTTGGCGAAACAGTTGAAGGAAGATTTTTATGGCAACCGTATTGTTATGTTTGCTCCATTATATCTTTCAAATTACTGTATCAACGGATGCGTTTACTGTCCATATCATTTAAAAAATAAACACATAGCTAGAAAGAAATTAACGCAAGAGGAAATCCGAGAAGAAGTTATTGCGCTTCAAGATATGGGACATAAAAGATTAGCCCTAGAAACTGGTGAAGATCCAATCAATAACCCTATGGAATATATCTTAGAGAGCATCAACACCATATACTCAATCAAACATAAGAATGGAGCCATTAGACGTGTTAATGTAAATATTGCTGCTACTACTGTAGAAAATTATAAAAAGCTTCA
>DPVV01000026.1:0-5086 GCA_003526525.1 Lachnoclostridium phytofermentans
GTATTTAACGGATTAGGGTCTATGTAGACTTCAATGTCAGGAGCATCTGCATATATCCTTTTTTTCAATTCGATAAGTCATTTCTACATCTCCTTTAATTGATATGGTGAAACGAAGTGGAGGAAATGCTTTGAATACATGAAAATACTGGCTGAGAATAGGTTGCAATCTTTTGGAGATAATGATATAATAAATATCGAACATAAGTTCGAATATTAAAATTGCCTTGAGAGGTTTTTATGATTATACAGGAATCGATGACAATGGAACAGAAGCTATCTATACTTTCTGACGCTGCTAAGTATGATGTTGCATGTACTTCTAGCGGTGTTGCTCGGGATGGAAAAGATGGTAGCATTGGAAATACAGCGGCATGTGGAATTTGTCATGCTTTCTCAGCGGATGGAAGATGTATAAGTTTATTAAAAATTTTATTTACAAACGAATGTATTTACGATTGTAAGTATTGTATTAATCGTGTGTCGAATGATGTTCCTAGAACAACATTTACACCCGAAGAGGTGTGCAGCCTTACGATGGAATTTTATCGAAGAAATTATATAGAAGGATTATTTTTAAGTTCTGGTATCATAAAAACCCCAAATTATACGATGGAACTCATAGGCAGAACTCTTAAGATGCTACGTACAGAATATCATTTTAATGGTTACATTCATTGTAAAGCAGTTCCCGGTGCTGATGCAGAGTTAATTGAAACAATAGGTTGGTTTGCTGACCGTATGAGTGTAAACCTTGAACTACCTACCGCAGATGGATTAAAATTATTAGCACCTCATAAAAACCGAAAGAATATACTAAATCCAATCCGCCAGATACAGGCTGGTATTGAAGAAAGTAGAGAAAATTTTGGTATGATGGGCGGTAATAAGGGTGCTTATTGGCATACGAGAAGAAAGGTTGATCAGAAATCAATTGCTCAGAAAAGAGAAGAGGATGCCTTACTTCATATTGGACATAAAGATCAGATACGGCGAGTTATAGAGAGTAAATCAGATAAAGGTGTTGGTTTTTCTAATCGTATTCTTACTGGATGGGAAGAGGAGAAGGACTCTAAGATACTAACTCCGAATCATCGAATTTATCATAGCAACCAAGAAATATCGAGTACTATAGAATCACCTTCCGTTATTTCAAAACCTCAAGGACTAACTATGTGGAACCAATTCGGAGGAAATCGTGGATTTGTACCAGCAGGCCAGAGTACGCAGATGATTGTTGGTGCAACCGGAGAGACTGACTATGAGATTGTTAATGTAACAGAGGCCTTATATCAGAAGTTTGACTTAAAGAGAGTTTTCTTCTCTGCGTTTATACGGGTGAATGAGGATAATGCATTACCAGTATTGCCAGGGGGACCTCCATTATTAAGAGAACACCGCTTATATCAAGCAGATTGGTTATTAAGGTTTTATGGGTTTGAAGCGACAGAGCTTTTAACGAAAGAGAGACCTAATTTTAATGTATTCTTTGACCCTAAGTGCAACTGGGCGATTGGGAATTTAGAGCAGTTCCCAGTTGAAGTCAATTCCGCAGATTACTACACTTTACTTAGAGTTCCTGGTATTGGTCCAAAGTCAGCAGGGCGTATCGTAAAGGCAAGACAGATGTCAAAGCTTAGATTTGAAGATTTAAAAAAGATTGGTGTAGTATTAAAACGAGCACTTTATTTTATTACCTGCAGTGGGAAGATGATGTATCCAACTAAGATAGAAGAGAATTATATCACCAATCAGATGCTTCAACTAGACGAAAAGTTACCAAGTTATATCACGAATGGCGGAATTACTTATCAACAATTGTCGTTGTTTGACAATCCTCAGATGCTTAGTAATGGTTAGAATAATAAGATTAGTGAAAGAAAAGTTTATAATCTGATTATGCGCTGGAGGTCAAAGTCTCGTAATTTATTGGAAAGAATTAGTGCATCGGAATTGAGGTTATTATGAAGGAAAAACGTATTTATCAATGTGAAGATAGTTTAGAAGGAATCTTTTCCGCTGTCTATATAGCATGGGCATCAAGATACGGACATGATAATATAGAACTTGAAGTATTAGGTATGGAAGAAGAGTATAATTTAAAGCTGTTTTCGGAATATATCATAGTCAAAAATAATCCAGAGAATGCTTCTAAAGTAGCGAATTCAATCAAAAAAAAGATATCTCATCATGCTTATCAAATGGTTGTGAGAGCAGTATTAAGTAATGATAAGAGAAAAGCAAATGCAATTTATCATTTCTTAGTACGTGGTTTTGCATTTGGTTCAAAAGTAGAAGATCATCTATCGGATCCATATGTTCAAATTATTTTTGAATTAAATCGATATGTAGGAAATGATGCTCACTTATATACTGGATTTGTTCGATTTACCGAGCTTGATAATGGAATACTATTTGCTAAGATAGAACCAAAAAATAATGTTCTTGAAATAATTACGCCTCACTTTGCAGATCGGCTCTCTCAGGAAAATTTTATGATATTGGATGTAAAACGCAAAATTGCAACCGTTCATAAAAGTAACTCTGCATGGATTTTAACTACTATTTCAGAGGAAGAATTAGCCACGTTACTTTCTGTTACAGAAAAAAAAGAAAGGTATGAAAGGCTTTGGAAAACTTTTTTTGAGAGTATTGCAATTAAAGAGCGTGAAAATAAAACATGTCAAAGAAACCATGTTGCGATGCATTATCGTAAGTATATGACAGAATTCATGGATGATTCGGAACATAAAAGTGATGCCTTAAGAGGAAAATTAGGAAGAAATCAGGAAGAAGTGTAAAAGAGAATTACTAAGGTGTTAAAAGACGCCGCCTAAGAAATTCTAAAACTTCACATTAGTTTCATGCATTAATTGTGCTGCGTCATCCATGGAACAAATATCCAGCCTAATAAGCAAACGAGTTTTAAAGTATGAATAAGGAAGATAAAGTATGAATAGAGAAATCCAATCCTATTCTTATGTTAATGATAAGAATAGATTAAAAAAAGAAGAATTAGATGAAGATTGGTCTAATGTTATATTTGAAAAGAACGCATATCAATCTTTTTTAGATTATTTATGTAGTTTAAAAGAGCAAAAGTATAAGGATTTTGCGAATAAATTAATTCCTCTAGTAAATAATATGATTGGGATTCGTCTTCCTATCTTACAGGAAATTGCAAAACAAGTAGCCAAAGGTGATTTTGAGGGTTTTTTATCTCATGGAAAAACTCAGTACTTTGAAGAAGTTATGATACATGGATTTGTGATTGGAAAATTAAAGAATATTTCTATAGAGGTAATACAAGAATTTATCCGCTATCATGTGCCAAAATTAGATAATTGGTCAACATGTGATTCTTTTTGCGCGTCTTTAAAAATTGCAAAAAAGTATCCTAAAGAGATGTTTGATTTTATTTTGCCATATGCTTATTCTAATGATTGCTATGAGATAAGATTTTTTATTGTTATGTGCCTAAATTACTACATAAATGAAGAATATGTAAGTATTGTAGATGAAATCTTACAATCAATTAACAGTGATGAATATTATGTTAACATGGCAATTTGTTGGGCTTATACTGTAATGTTTCAAATAGATTCAAATCGAGTGCTACAGTTCTTAAATAGTTTAAAATCACAATTAGAAACAAAGCAAAATAATAGAAATCTATTTATTTTACAGAAAACAATTTCAAAAATATGTGATTCAAGGAAGATAACGGCTGAAAAGAAAGCCATTGTTCGTTCTTATCATGTATAAACCTTTCATAGAGTGGAATACTAAGCAAGTAAAGAAATATTACTTGATAGGAGGAGACTCATGAAAAAGAAATTGTATATCTTAATGGCCGTTGCTATGTTAAGTATGTTCGCGATGACAGCTTGTTCAAACACTAGTGGTACTGGTAATAAGACTACAGTTACACCAGCGCCTACAACTGGTACAACACTAGTTCCTACAACTACAGCACCTACAACAGCCCCTACAACTGTACCAACAACTGTACCAACAACTATGCCAACAACTATGCCAACAACTGTACCAACAACACAACCAACGAAAACACCATAAATGCATTAATTTATATAAAAAGTCTGTTTTAGAAAACTAAAACAGACTTTTTATTTTTTATTCTATATTTGGATTCTCTATGACATATAAATCACAATTTCTACCTTTATGATAAATTTCAGCATCGAATTTCATACCAACATGCATTGCAACCTTTGCAGAACGAGAATTTTTCTTGTCTATGACAGCAACAATGCGAGGAATTTGAAGTTCATAGAAAGCATATTCTAAGACACTTTTTGTACATTCCAAAGCATATCCGTAACCCCAATGGTCTATGTTAAGTAAATATCCAAGTTCAATTTCAAAGCGGCCATTAATTTCAGAATTCTGAATTCCACAGCGACCAATTAATTCACCTGTTTCTCTACTGAAGATACCCCAGAATCCATATCCATAAAAATTGTAAACATTTTTGATGTATGCTTTATGCTTTTCAATTTCCTCTTGGAGATAATCATCGATATCATCAACAAATTCACGAACTTCTGGTTGCTGATAGATATGATACATAGAGACGATATCCTCGACACTCATTTCACGAATGATAAGACGCGCTGTTGTTGCAATCGTAACAGGTTCTCCATGAGATCGAAGATATACATTTTTTAAAAATGAAAATGTAATCTCATCAAAACCCTCTATAATTATATCTGCACCACTTAAATCTTGATTACCAGAATTCTCATTATAATAACCTACACAAGTCATTCCTGCTGCTTTGGCTGCAGTAACACCATTAAACGAATCCTCTATTACCAAACATTCATCCGGTGAGACACCAAGTAAACTTGCAGCTTTTAAAAAGATATCCGGAGCTGGTTTCGAATGTTTTAAGTCCATTCCGGAAACATATTCATGAAAATAGGAAGTAAGGCTTAAATCTTTTGCAGTTCGTTCAATCTGTTCCATTGGTGAGGAACTTGCTATAGCTAATTTAATTGGATGCTTTGAAAGATTTTTAATTAAATCAACTACATAAGGAACTGCAGGATAACGTTCTTCTAACT
>DPVV01000026.1:5227-5611 GCA_003526525.1 Lachnoclostridium phytofermentans
GTTCTTCTAACTCAAGCTGGTTTAAAACTTCTTGTTTTGTTCGAATTACTTCTTCTGAAGTATTAGGTAGGTTAAAATCTTTAACCAGTACATCTACCATATAGCGATCTGTATTTCCTATAAATTGGTAACAATATTCTTTAGATAAATCCAGACCAAACTGCTTCATAGCCTTCTGGAACGCTTTACAATGTAAAGGTTCACTATCTATAATAACTCCATCCATGTCAAACAATATCGCTTTTAACATTGAGATAACTCCAATCTTTTTAAATTATACATAGCTTACCATTTTTCTTGGTTCTTTGCAAGTTATTGGGAATCATATTGTTTAGATAGGATAAGGAGTAGAGAGACTATTTAGTAGAAAAACTATGTTGTAGA
>DPVV01000026.1:5764-10876 GCA_003526525.1 Lachnoclostridium phytofermentans
AGAAAAACTATGTTGTAGAAAAACTATGTTGTAGAAAGATTATATGGTGGAAAGACTATGTAGTAGGACTATGTAGTAGGACTATGTAGTAGAAAGACTATGTAGTAGAAAGATTATGTGGTGGAATGACTATTTAGTATATAGTAGAAAGACTATGTAGTAGAAAGACTATGTGGGTAGAATGACTATGTGGGTAGAATGACTATGTGGGTAGAAAAACTATAGATAATTAGGGAGCGATTTGATATAATAGAAAGAAAATTCAGAGTATAAATGAATAAGGAAAGGAGCTATAAATATGCCATTTATTAATTCTAAAGTGAGCGTGAAATTAACAAAAGAACAAGAGGAATCAATAAAGCAAAAGCTTGGTAAGGCGATTGAGCTTATTCCAGGGAAAAGTGAAGCGTGGTTGATGGTAGGGTTTGAGGATGAATACTCTCTCTATTTTAAAGGGCAGGCGTTTGAAAAAACTGCATTTGTTGAGATTAAAATATTTGGTAAGGCAGATAGAGCAGCATACGATAACTTAACTGCTGCTATCTGCGAAATTTATCATGATGTTTTACAGATTCCTTCTGATAAGGTTTATGTTACCTATCAGGAAGTGCAACATTGGGGATGGAATGGAATGAATTTTTAAATTACTTTGAATTGTGGCTTAGTAGTTTTTCAAAATACAATCCAGCTAGGAACCAAGCAGGAAGATAGTCAAAACGAATAACTCCTTTAAAATTAAGTTTGGCCTTGCTGTAGTCCCATGGACAAGCTTTTAATTTCTTTAATAGGGTGCCAGTAAGATATTCCATTGATATAATACCTAACGCATAGATGGAGCCACGACAAAATGCACAACGCTTTTTAATTACTTTGCTTACAGGAGAAATTAAGGCAGCAAGTCCATAGATTGGAAACATCCAAATGGAAGTATGGCAGGATAAGGTTTTGTCTTTTCGTTCAATTGAGCTTAGACCTGTCCAAAAGCATTCCATACACCAACCACTAAGGCCACATAAGATAAAGTCGGTAAAAAAATTCTTTTTCATAAGTATTTGCCTCCTTTCTGCTTGTTCCTCTGATGCTAATATCAACTCATAGGCAATATAAATAGTAAAAGAAAAATGTTTTAAAATTTTATTTCATAGAAGAAATAATGGGGTAATAATAGAAATAATAATTACAAAAATGGATTACGTATTCTATAGTATCTGTAAAACCTAAGGAAGGTATGCACTTTTGCTTCGACATTCCAAAGTTTTCAGTACTATCCTGAAGGGTGTATTCTTATTATAAAAATTAGAAGAATTCATTGCGTATTCACGTATTTGATTCATTTGAACAAATAAATTGTAAGGAGAAATTAAGTGGAAATTGAGCGTAAATTTAAAATCAGCAAACTTCCTGATAACTTAGAACAATATGAGAAAAGGGAAATCAAACAGGGTTACCTATGCACACAGCCAGTAGTAAGGATTCGTAAAAGTAATGAGAACTACATTCTAACGTATAAAAATAAATTAAACTATAATCAAGAACATGCTGTGATAAACGAAGAAGTCGAGTTACCTTTAACGAAAGAGGCATTTGAGCATTTACTTTCAAAGGTAGACTATAGTGTTATTGAAAAAACGAGATATCTGATTCCGCTCTCACAAGAGCATATCGCCGAATTTGATGTGTTCCATGGAAAATTAAGTGGGCTTATGTTTGTTGAAGTTGAATTCTCAAGTGAAAAAGATGCAATAGATTTTATAAAACCAGATTGGTTTGGAAAAGACGTATCGAATGATAAACGATATCGCAATTCTTACTTAGTATCAGTATCAAGTTTTGAAGAACTTCATTTGGATATAGAGGAATAAAGAAGTAAAATGATTAAAGGTTATAAAAAGGGAAAATTTAGTACTTTAATGAAGTGCTACTTAAAAGTTTTATCACTTTAATAAAGAAAACTATTGACAATTCTCAATTCCTTGTCATATAATAAATCCTAAGCAAAAACAATGGGGTAGTTGTGTTTCATAACTATACCCATTTTTATTTTGCCCTTTTATATTATTACATAACAGAAAACGTGTTGTTTGGATACAATATGTTAGAGGGCTGTTATAGATTAGAATGAAAAGGAGAGAACAGACATGAGATATGTTGATGAAGTAATCGAAAGAGCGATTGCCAAAAACCCTGGAGAACCAGAGTTTATTCAAGCAGTAAAGGAGGTTCTTAACTCCTTAAGACCAGTAGTGGATGCGAATGAGGATTTGTTTAGAAAAGAGGCACTTTTAGAACGTTTAATTGAGCCTGATAGACAATTTAAGTTTAGAGTACCTTGGGTTGATGACAAAGGTCAGGTACAGGTTAATGTCGGATATCGTGTTCAGTTTAACAATTCTATAGGACCTTACAAAGGTGGCTTACGTTTACACCCATCTGTAAACATTGGTATTATTAAATTCTTAGGGTTTGAGCAAATCTTTAAAAACTCCTTAACTAGCTTACCTATCGGTGGTGGTAAGGGAGGTTCTGATTTTGATCCTAAGGGCAAATCGGACCGTGAAGTAATGGCATTTTGCCAAAGTTTTATGACTGAGCTTTGTAAATATATCGGGGCAGACGTTGACGTTCCAGCTGGTGATATCGGTACAGGAGCAAGGGAAATCGGTTATATGTACGGTCAATATAAGAGAATTCGTGGTATGTATGAAGGTGTATTAACAGGAAAAGGTCTAGCTTATGGTGGTTCCTTAGTTCGTACAGAAGCGACAGGATATGGTTTATTATATTTAACAGATGAGATGCTTAAGTGTAATGGTATCGATATTGCTGAAAAAACTATTTGCATTTCTGGTTCTGGTAATGTTGCAATTTATGCTACACAAAAAGCGCAGCAGCTAGGTGCTAAGGTAGTTACATTAAGTGATTCTACAGGTTGGGTTTATGATCCGGACGGAATTGACTTAGAAGCAATTAAAGAAATCAAAGAAGTGAAGCGTGCTCGTTTAACTGAGTACAAGAACTACAGACCAAACAGCGAATACCATGAAGGTAGAGGAGTATGGACTGTAAAATGTGATATTGCACTTCCTTGCGCAACACAAAATGAATTATTGTTAGAGGATGCAAAAGCACTTGTTGCAAATGGATGCAAAGCAGTTGCAGAAGGAGCTAATATGCCTACTACATTAGAGGCTACCGAGTATTTGCAGGAAAATGGCGTATTATTTGCTCCAGGTAAAGCAGCAAATGCAGGTGGTGTTGCTACCTCAGCACTCGAGATGAGCCAGAATTCTGAAAGACTTAGCTGGAGCTTTGAAGAAGTAGATGCTAAATTAAAGAGTATTATGATAAATATTTTCCATAACATGGATGATGCATCGAAACGTTATGGCTTCGGAGGAAACTATGTTGTTGGAGCCAACATCGCTGGCTTTGAGAAGGTCGCAACTGCGATGATTGCGCATGGAGTTTGTTAAGTAGTTGAGTATAGGGAAATAATTCTATATGAAAGATATAATTTATACAAACGTTTAAAATAGAGAGGCTGTCCACCTGGTTACCAAGTTGAACAGCCTCTTTTTCTATTTTTTTATTAATCATTCATAATTCTCTTTCTATCTAAAAGTAAATCTATTTCTATTATCCCTATATCTTATTCTATTGACAATATAACTTTTCTATTAATCATATAACTTTTTTATCTAATTAATCCTTTAACTTTCTAAGCATAAACCCTTTTCTGCTCCATGTTTTTTATCCCTCATCTTCACTTGAAATTCTCTTCACTTTTCTTACTTCTGGTAATACGCTTGATAAAACAAACAATTCCCAGTAAGGTAGGTAAAACATATTGAAAAATCAAATTAATAGGCATCATATAGGATAAAAAAAATTCATCGAGTTCGTATTGGGTGATCTTTCGTAAATAAATATAACAACAGCAAACTAGTACCAATGGGGCACCAAGGCCTAATAAAAGTGTAGTTTTTCTTGATGGAGAAACAATATCAAGTGGTGCATTAGAATCTTCATTTGGTTGTTCTTGCTCCTTTTTCTCAAACACAAAGCTAAAGCAAGTAACACTAATAAGTGCAAAGACACAAACTGCTGTGAAGTCAGATACAATGCAGATTAAAGTTATAAAAGCGTCAAATCTTTCAAACGTACTTAGGATGGAGACTCCCTTGACCGATTGATAAATAGGATAGGTGAAGTTTTCTGTTAGTTTTGGCCCGTTGATACAAAGTGATAATAGAATGGAGGCAAAGCATAGTAAAGTAAAAAGTAAGATGCATCGGTATAATCTTGATTGAAAGGTTTTATGTCTTTTTTGTTTGTACCTAGTATCATGGGCATTATTGGCTTTAATATTATGTGGTAACTCTGGTCCTCGTTCAATATTACCTAGAAAGAAAAGTAATAACATTAAATTTCCACCAATTGATGCGATGCTAGGAATTCTTCTCAGATTATCGGTTAAGGAGCTAATGCTAATCGTTTTTAGATATTCTGTATGAAAACTAGGTACCGCAAAAAGAAATAAGATTCCTAGGAAAATCACTGCTGGTAGGAATAAAAATTCAGAAAAACGTAGTATTGTTTTACTTCCTTTTGAGAAAGCATATACACAAAGTAAAAATAAAAACCCAAGTAAAATATCTGCGGATATGGTCGGAAGTAGTGTGGTTTGTAATAGAGTGGAATAGGAACCAATCTTAAATAAGATTACTAAGAGACTCCAAACTGCATAGACAAGAAGAATAAACTTAGCAATTACTACTCCAACTAAATCGCTTAGAACCTCTAACAATGAGTATCCTCGATAAACATATAACACTTGATACATAAGCCAAGCAAAGACACAACCAATTACGCCATAATACAATACCGCAACATACCCGGTAGAATCCCCAGATGGAGCTAGTAAGCTCGGCAATCTAGAAAAAATCGGAGTAATAGATAACAAAAGAAAAGTGTATGTGATTTGCCTGAGAGTTACTTTATTTTCCATAAGATGCACCTGTTTCTATCATATAATTTTTACCTAATTGTGAATCTGCGGTATATCGAAATCTCACCGTCTCGATTTGAAAATCTGGGATATCTTCTTCCGTT
>DPVV01000530.1 GCA_003526525.1 Lachnoclostridium phytofermentans
AAAACATAAAAGGTACCGTAAGTACTTGACAACGTTCCAAAAGTTTGACAGGCAAGTTCCATAGTTTCTTTATCTGTACTTTCATCGAAGATATCTCCAAGTAGTAGAATAACATCGGGATTCTTTTCATTGATTTGGGTACAATATTCCTCTAATTTCTTTGCATTCATGGTAGTACCCAAATGTAGATCAGAAATCATTGCTATCGTTAACTTATCTCTTTCTAATGTTTTTTCGGTCTGCAATGAATACTCCGTAATTTCTACATGTATAGCACTGTAATAACTTAGAATCAGAAAACATATTGTGATAAGAAAGGCAAGAATACCACTGTGATAAAGCTGACTCCACTTTTTCTTAAGAGCATCTGACTTTAGAGCTTTACGAAAAACTAAGTGAAGAATATCACAGATTATAAAAGCATAAATCAAATATATAATTACGACTATTGTAACAGCAGATACTGAATATGTCAGAATCAAGCAAATTGTAATTAAAGCAATGGATAATAAATTAGGAAGCCATGTTGGATGAGTAAAACAGTGAATCCAACTAAAATTTTTAAAATGCATAAATAAATATGCCACTCCAAGTAGCATAATACTAATAATTAGTATCGTAAAGATATTAAACATTCACACATCTCCTAGCTATAGTACTTCTAATGCCTTAGTGTACCATGTTATGGCAAATAGTATCAAGCTTATTAGCATAAAAAGCTAAAAGTTTATATGTAATATATTCCAATCCCAGTAAAAACATTTGATTTTGAATAGAATTTATTTGTATCGAGAAATTTTATAAGTTATAATAATGAAAGAAGGAGGGGTAATATGTACCGAAAAAGAATTGTTTGCGGAATTGTTGTGCTAATTGTTCTAATTGGAAGTATCATCTATCTACGAGTATCGGAAGCTCGCGGTTGGAACAAACATGATGATATCTTTACGGAAGACAACAGTATCAACCTAACTCCTACGGAAATGCCAATTGGTGATGGGGCTATGATTATTTCGCCTGGTGAATCGCCTTTTGGTGATGATTTACTATGTTTGGATTTTCACTTATCTTCAAATTTCTTAACATAGAGAGGAAGAATTTCTTTAAATATGTGGTTGATTAAAGTATCGATCCATGTTATTATAGGTTCAACTATGAAAACGTCTTAGTTACATTAAGACATTGATAGAGGTGCAACAATTATGAGTACCCCATCCGTAATCAGGCTTTGGATGAAGGGAAAGGAATTGCTGCCGAAGTGGTCTTTCGCTGCCTGTGAGTAAAGACTGCTGGTCTGATGCAGAATATGTATCAGACTGTCACATGATATTAAGCAAGCATTGATTCAAATCTTTGTTTGTATGTGGAGCGCTATCATAACTGAAATCAAGCATGTGCGGAATATTCCGTTTAACTTCCTTATGTAGAATTTTAGTCATGAAGCAGCGCTAAGACTGTTTCATGGCTATTTTTTTATTTAAGGAGGATGTTATGAAAGTGAATATGAGAAAATGGTATAGTTTCTTAATTGCCTTATTTGCAGTGATGATGTTGTTTACACCGATTACATGTAAAGCAGAAGAAAATACCACATTTAACTCTGTAGAAGAGGCGAAAGAGTATATCTCACAGCAAGAGGAATTAGCAGGTTCTGCGGGTGAGAACATAGCGGAAGCAGAACAGTATATCAAAGAAAAAACGGTACCAATGTATGCCACGATATGGGCATTGGTACCACCGCTTATTGCGATTGGTTTAGCATTAATTACAAAGGAGGTTTACTTCTCCTTATTCGTTGGTATTTTAACAGGTGCTTTGTTTTATTCTAACTTTAATTTGGAAAAGACGATACACACAGTGTTTGTATCCGGCATGATTAGTAAGCTGTCTGATGTCGGTAATGTTGGTATCTTAATCTTCTTGGTTATTTTAGGTATCATGGTATCACTTATGAACAAAGTTGGCGGTAGCGCTGCATATGGTAAGTGGGCAGGGCAGAAAATTAAGTCAAGAAGAGGAGCTATGCTATCTACTTTTGGTCTTGGAGCTTTAATCTTTGTAGATGATTATTTTAACTGTTTAACTGTTGGTAGTGTTATGAGACCGGTAACCGATAAGTATAAGATAAGTAGAGCGAGACTGGCTTACATTATTGATGCAACAGCAGCACCTATCTGTATCATCGCACCGATTTCTTCTTGGGCAGCAGCAGTGTCTGGTGTTGTTGAAGGAAATGACGGGTTTACATTATTTTTAAAATCGATCCCATATAATTTCTATGCTTTGTTAACTATTGTAATGGTAGTGGCCATGGCAATCATGCAGTTTGACTTTGGCCCTATGAGAAAGCATGAAGAGAATGCATTAAAGGGTGATCTTTTTACCACAGAGAATCGTCCATTTGAAGACGGTGAGGTAGTATCCAATGGGAAAGGAAAAGTTATCGATCTTATACTTCCGGTTCTTGTATTAATTGTTTGCTGTGTTGGTGGAATGGTTTACACTGGCGGGTTCTTTCATGGAGAAGCTAGTTTTATGGAAGCCTTTGCTAATTGTGATGCATCCCTTAGTTTAGTTTATGGTTCTTTCCTAGCTCTTGTAATTACATTCTTTTTCTATATTGTAAGAAAAGTGTTAACTCTAAAAGAATTTGCAGAATCATTAACAGATGGCTTCAAAGCTATGGTTCCAGCAATTTTAATATTAATATTTGCATGGACATTAAGTGGAATTACTAATAAGCTTGGAGCAGATGTTTTTGTGGCTAATATAGTTAAGAATAGTGCAGGAGCATTGCAATTATTCTTACCAGCAATTATCTTTGCTATTTCAGTTGGCTTGGCATTCGCAACTGGTACCTCTTGGGGAACCTTTGGTATACTTTTACCAATCGTAGTTGCTATTCTTGAGCCAGGTAGTGAGATGTTAATCATGTCAATTTCTGC
>DPVV01000528.1:0-2016 GCA_003526525.1 Lachnoclostridium phytofermentans
CTGCAAAAATATCAAAAAGAAAGATAGCTGTCATTGCGTAAGCAATCTCAGTTTCCTTTGCTTTAATAATGGAAGCGAGAGTAGCGATAGCTGTGCCACCACAGATACAAGTTCCACCGCCAACTAAAGTACAAGTATTCCATGATTGCTTTAATCGCTTACCAACTACATATGCTACTGTAAAGGATAAACAGATATTTATAATAATTAATGGGAGTGCTTTCGCGCCAAATCCTAAGATTTGAGTAAAATTAAGTGTTCCACCTGCAAGGATGATACCTAAGTTAAGGCACTTTTTACCTGCAAAGGTTGTACCTTTTTTAAAGTCTTTGTCTATGTTTGGTAAGATGTTGACTAGAAGAATACCGATAAATAGGCCAATCATTGGTGCGCCTATAATATTTTGAAGTTTACCAAGGTAAGTTGCTATGATCGCGATAACTACACAAGTCCCAATTGCTAAGTATGATTTTTTGTTCATGATTTGTGATGTCCCTTCTGTAATGTGAATTATTTAACAATAAAGCCCGAAATAATAACCGAATAGAGTGAACCCTATCGGTTATTATAAGTGTGCCCAGTGGGCACACTTCCTATATTAACAAGTTGCTCCACCCACTAAGTGAAGTTTAGCATCTAATATTTCTTGTTTACGGTCTAGTAAATCATTTGTGTATAACTGAGCTTGAACATTTTCAAAACCGATACGAGCGATAGTATCAGATAAACGTTCTCCGGTTTTTCCTTGTTCTCTATAAAGAAGAATTGTTTTTTCAATCATATCTAAAGCTTCCTCTTTGCTAGTGAATACACGATCAAGAGAAATTCCGTGTGCTACTTTTTTACCCCATCTACCACCAATGTAAATCTTATATCCATTTACACCATCTTCGATACAATCAAAGTGGCATTTAGCGACACAACGGCCACAGTTGTTACATACATCTTTATCAAGAGAAAGAACATCATCTTCTAAAGTTGCAGCAGACATAGGACAGGATTCTACAACAGAACATTTTTTACAGCTATTACAGCTATCTTCATCGTAGTTAGGAATTAATTGACCGATAATGCCTAAGTCGTTTAAGTCTGGTTTTACGCAGTTATTAGGGCAGCCGCCTACAGCAATTTTAAATTTGTGAGGCAATTTTACACTAGCATAACCATTGTAGAAACGTTCGTGAATTTCTTCTGAAAGTGCAAATGTATCAATAAGACCATATTGGCAAGTGGTTCCTTTACAAGATACAACCGGACGTACTTTAGAACCGGTACCACCAGTAACAAGTCCTTCTTTAGCAATATATTCACGGAACTTCTCAATGTTATCGTAATGAACACCTTGGCATTCAATTGTTAATCTTGTTGTTAAAGTAACGATACCATTTCCATAAAGTTCAGTTGCTTCAGACAAGCATTTGTTTTGGGCTGTAGTAATTTTACCATTGACAGTAATAATTCTTGCTGAAAAGTTATCAGTTCCTTTGTTTCTAAGAAATCCAAGAGCCTTTACTCTTTTTTCATCTTCTGCAGTTACTTTTAATTGTGTCATGTTTTCCCTCCGTAAAATTAGTTGACTTTTATCTAAATTGAATTAAATATAGATCCACCTTCAAGAACTAGTGTATTGGTATATCCGAAATGTTTCAGACGATTTTGTAATAAATAGGCTCTTTTACCTTTGGAGCAGACAAGTAATAGCTTATCATCCAACGAATAGTCTGCGACTTTACCGGTAACCTTTGTTAAATCCAAATGAGGAGCTCCTGTTATGGATGGGTTAAGAGAGGCATCAATTAATTTGTAGCCTTCCGCTTTACCTGTCCTATAATCTGTTGGAGTGATACTGCCAAATGCACCACTTATTTTATTTAAAAGAATATTTATCGTATGAGATAATGGGTGAATAGCTGTAGAGAATGGAGGAGCGTATGCTAAATCCATGTCCTCAATATCTTCTAAAGTTGCCTTCATTGTAAGAGCTGTAACTGCGATATCAATCATTTTATCAACACT
>DPVV01000528.1:2176-7690 GCA_003526525.1 Lachnoclostridium phytofermentans
AGACCTAATAATTTCTTTGTTTCTCTATCAGCAATCATTTTTACTATAAAATAAGATGCCTGTGGATAGTAGTGTGCTTTATCATCCACAACAGTGATAACACTAACAGCATCATAACCAGCTTCGATTGCCGCTTTTTCAGTTAAACCGGTTCTTCCTACATTTAGTTCAGGTAATTTGCAAATACCGGTACCAAGTACACCACGATAGGATATGTTACCACCAGCTATATTTTTAGCGACAATACGTCCTTCAATATTAGCGGATGAACCCATAGGGGACCAAGCACTTTCTTTCGTTAATACATTGGTTACGCAAGCACAGTCTCCAACTGCATAGATATCAGGATCGTTTGTCATAAGATATTCATTTACCTTGATTGTCTGATTTTTCATTAATTCTAAACCAGTGTCTTTGACAAAGGATGTGTTAGCACGAATACCCATTGCAAGAATTACTGCATCACATTTGATCGCACGTTTTTCGGTTTGAACTTTCTCAACCTTCTCCTCACCAAGAATAGCTTCTAATCTGGTATTCGTCATTGCCATAATACCATGATTAGCCAAATGATTTTCAACATACTCTGCAATTTCAGGGTCAAATCCAGGTAAAATATGTTCTGCCATATCTAGTACAGTTACACGTACACCTTGGAGGCTTAAGTTTTCAGCAACTTCAAGGCCAATAAAACCACCACCTACAACTACTGCGCGTTAGATCTTTCCTGCTTCCACCGCTTCGCGAAGACCAATGGCATCTTCAGGAGTTCTCATGTAATATACGCCATCTAAGTTAACACCCTCGATCGGTGGTTTGATTGGGCTGGCACCGGAAGCTATCACTAACTTGTCATACGAATATGTAGAAATTTCGTTTGTCGTTAAGTTTTTTGCTTCAACAGATTTTTGATCTCTGTTTATATTAATAACTTCAGTCTCAGTCAATACGGTAGCACCAGTTAATGCTGAAAAGCTAGCGGGTGTGTTGACTATTAATTGCTCGCGTTGTTCGATAACGTTTCCCACATAATAAGGTAATCCACAACCAGCGTAAGAAATATCTTTGCTTTTGGTTAGAATCGTTACGTCATAATCGCGGTTCTCACGTTTTAATTTTGCTGCAACTTTAGTACCTGCGGCAACGCCGCCAATAATTAAAATCTTCACAGTTTCTCTCCTTTGTTTATTTTTTAACATATTCATAATATATCACTTGTTTTACCATAAGGAAAGTGATAAAATCTTATTAAAGTCATAGGTAAAACCTATGGTAGAATGAAAATTCAAGTTTCTAATGGAACTAAATATAACGAATGTAAAGAGGTAATTCCATGACGATACGCCATTTAAGAATATTTAACGAAGTAGCACAAAGTGGGAAGATGAGTATTGCTGCGGCTAAATTTTATGTTTCCCAGCCAACCGTAAGTCAAGCAATTAAGGAGTTAGAGGATCATTATGGGGTACTATTATTTGAACGGTTATCAAAAAAACTATTTATAACAGAAAAGGGAAGGCAGTTGCTTTCTTATTCGAAGCAAGTAGTAGAACAATTTGATTTTTTAGAAAGTAAAATGTTTGAAACAACAGGGTACGAAAAGCTTAAAATTGGTTCAACGATTACAGTAGGAAGTTGTCTCATTAATGATATATTAAATTCATTTGAAGAGTTAAATAACGAGGTTGAAGTCTATTCTTATGTAAACAATACCCATAATATTGAAGAGAAGATATTGAATTCTGAGTTAGATGTTGGTCTTGTAGAGGGTAGAGTAAAAAGCCCGGATTTAGTGTCAATACCAGCTGTAGACGATTACTTGGTTTTAGTATGTAGTGCGAATCATTCATTTGCTAAGAAAAAGAGCTTTACATCAAAGGATTTAGCAGGAGAAAAATTTGTAATGCGAGAAGAAGGTAGCGGAACTAGGGAGTTATTTGAAAACTATTTAGAAGAGCAGGGTGTATCCATAAATGTTAGCATGGTTGCAAATTGTCCAACAGCGATGGTACGATCTGTGATTGATAATCAATGTTTGGCTGTCTTATCGATTCGACTTGTAAATGAGTATGTAAAAGATGGTAGTATTGTGGTAATTAAGAATAGAGATACGACATGGAATCGTTCTTTTAGTCTTGTATATCATAAAAACAAGTTTATTTCAAAGCATATGGAAGAATTCATTAATCTAGTTAAAAAGTATAAATATTCGGATATCTTCAATCTTATTATAGAGCAGTAAGAATGGTTTCGGGTATCAATTGCAATAACACTTATTAATATTTAGAAGGGGATGTGTGACACCCAAACCTGTTAATAAAATAACATAGGTAAATCTTATGAATGACTTAGGAGATTCTTATTTGTAACAATTTAAGTGCTGTGTTATGTTAACAATAACTAAAATTATAAAGAATTGCGAAGCTCTTTCCATGAAGGAAATAGATACTTAGGAATTTCTTAGATTTTTAATTATAAGAAAAGATACTTAGGAGTTTCGTATTACTTATGTGGAATGAAAAGGTGAGGATTAAAATGAACATCAGCATGGTTGGGATTGACTATAATACTGCAAGTATCGAAGACAGAGAGCATTTTACTCTAACATCTGATAAACAACTAGAAATTGCAAAAATAATAAAAGATACGTATCAAGCGAGCGGTTGTATCGTATTATCTACCTGCAATCGAACAGAAATCTGGTTTAGTGAATTAGGTACATCGGAAACCGAATGCTTTAGTAAACTAGTGTTTGGAGAAGATGCGAAAGAGACTATGCTTGAGTTTTGTGTATGCAGGCAGGGGGATGAGGCAGCAAAATACTTAATGGAATTAGGTTGTGGTATTCACTCTCAGATATTTGGTGAGGACCAGATTTTGACTCAATTAAAACAAGCACTGCAGCAAGCAAGAGATTATCAATATGTAGACTCCGTCTTAGAGTGTTTATTTCGAACAGCTATTACGGCCGCAAAAAAAGTAAAAACAAATATTCAAATAGCAAAGAGCAATACTTCTCTGCCCCACACAATTGTAGAACAACTAGAAAAAGAGCAGGGTAATTTATCAGGAAAGTCTTGTTTGGTAATTGGTAATGGAGAAATGGGTCGTTTAATGGCTGAAAATTTATTAGAGAAGAAGTGTAAAGTATGGATGACCCTTCGCCAATATAAAAAAAGTAAAGCAATCATTCCGGAAGGTTGTGGAGTGATATTATATGATGAGAGATATGAACATATTGAGGCTATGGACTATATTTTTAGTGCTACAAAAAGCCATCATTTTACCATAAATAAAAGTATGTTTGAAAATAAAAGACTAAAAGGAAAGACCTATTATCTTATTGATTTGGCTATTCCAAGAGATATCGAGCCTAGTGTAGAAGAGCTTAATGATGTAAATGTATACAATATGGATTACTTTAGTCAGGAAGCAAATGATAGAAAAAAAGAGTTAGTAGAAACAAGGGAACTGTTATCTGAGTATGTAAGTGAATTTAAACAATGGTATCAATTCCGTAACCTTGTATCAACGGTTGATGACATTAGTAATATTGTGAGTGATATTACGGATGCTAAGTTGACAAAAGTCTATAAATCAATTGATTTATCTAGGGAACAACAAGAATTATTGCAATCTAATGTTCAAATGGCTTCTAAAAAAGCAGTATCTAAGATTATATTCGGACTTCGTGACATCTTACAGATTGACCAATGTGAAGAAGTACTTCAAGCTTTGGAACAATCAGCTATGAATTGTGCGGATTATGTTAAGTAAACAAGTTTCTTAATTACCTAAGGATGCTAATTAGTTAGGAGGAGAGATTTGAGATTTCCAGTATTTATAGATTTACAGAATAGAAAGATTATTGTGATTGGCGGTGGTAACATCGCCTTAAGAAGAATACAAACTCTGCTTCCGTTTGGTGGCGAGATAATGGTTATTGCGCCGCATTTGCATGAAGAGTTACTGGAGTTATTCCATAATCATCAGATTGGTTGGTTACATAAGGAATATGAAACGGGTGATTGTGAGCAAGGATATATGGTTTTAGCATGTACCAATGATAGAAGAGTTAACTATTCCGTTTATTTAGAAACAAAAGGGTTGGATTGTTACCGAAATATTTGTGATTGTAAAGAAGAGTGTAATTTCTATTTTCCTGGTATCGCAGTCAAGGGAGAGGTTGTAGTTGGAATCACTGCCAGCGGAACGAATCATCATTTGGCAAAAAATGTGACAAGAAAAATACAACAGGAATTAGAAACATTATAATTTAAAGACAATAAAAATTTAGAGACAATAAGAATTCAGAGTGAAAGAACAAAGTTTTTTTGCTCTGAGAATTTTAATTCATTTTGCAAATATTGTACACGCGGCCCAAAGTTTGCAGGAAGGCATGGTAATTAAATATGAAAAAGAATAAAATCGTAGTGGGTAGTCGAGATAGTAAATTAGCTGTAATGCAGACGGAATTAGTAATGCAAGAGATAAAGCGCAATAACCCGGAAATAGAGTTAGAGTTAATTACGTTAAAGACTACCGGTGATTTAATATTAGACCAAAGTCTAGATAAGATTGGCGGAAAAGGCCTCTTTGTTAAGGAATTAGACCAAGCATTACTCGATGGTAGAATTGATATCGCAGTTCATAGTTTAAAGGATATGCCAATGGAAGAAAACGTTGAACTTCCGATTGTGGCGTTACCAAAACGAGGGGATGCAAGAGATGTATTAGTTCTACCACAAGGATGTGAATTCATAGAAAATGAAGATATGGCCTTATACTATCAAAACATCGGATCTTCTAGTGCAAGGAGAAAGTTACAAATACAAAAATTATTTCCAACTGCGGGCACTAGTTTTGTTCGCGGTAATGTTATTACAAGGCTGGCTAAATTAGATAGGGGAGAGTATACTTCTTTGATTTTAGCAGCAGCAGGGTTACAAAGAGTTGGCTTGCCTCATCGTATCAGTCACTATTTCCCAGTGGATAAGATGATTCCGGCAGCAGGTCAAGGTATTCTTTCTATTCAAGCGAGAAGAGACTTAAATGTTGATTTCTTACAATATATTAAGGATGAAAATACCACATATGCTGCCTTAGCAGAGAGAAGCTTTGTCCGTACTTTAGATGGAGGCTGTTCTTCCCCAATCGCAGCGCATGCAACAATAGAAGGGGAAGAATTAAAGTTAATAGGCTTATATTATAATGAAAAAACTACAGAACATAGAGTTGCTACAGTTGTAGACCGCAAGGAAAGAGCAGAAATAGTCGGTGAACAATTGGCATTACGCTTAAGAGGTGAGATTGGATGATGGCAGGAAAAGTATGGCTAGTTGGTGCAGGACCATCGGACCCTGGATTACTTACGGTAAAAGGAAAAGCTATTATAGAGCAAGCAGAAGTAGTGGTATATGATCAATTGGTAGGAGAAGGAATCCTTCAGATGATACCGAAGTCTGCTAAGAGGATAAATGTTGGAAAATATTCAGGAAATCATACTGTAGTACA
>DPVV01000486.1 GCA_003526525.1 Lachnoclostridium phytofermentans
GAGTTCTGCGCAATAATGATGGAAAAAATGCACAAAAATGGCACACGTCTTTCAACTTCACAAACGTTTCGGATTATGCTACAATAAAAGACAGGACATTTGGAAGAGCGCAAGAGTTAAAAATACTTGTAAATCATAAGAAAAGCATTTGTGAATTACAAGAAAGGCGTTTATGAATCACAAAGTAAGACGTTAGTGAATCCAAGTAAAGCTATTGTGCCAGTAAACAATGAAAGTTGGAAAATTCATGGGGAAAAGCATATATATATCTGAGAAACCAAGTGTGGCTCAGGAATTTGCAAAAGCACTAAAATCAAATTTTAAGAAATCTGATGGGTTTATGGAATCAGAGGATAGTATAGTAACCTGGTGTGTTGGGCATCTAGTAACAATGAGCTATCCAGAAAGCTATGATCCTGCTTTAAAAAAGTGGTCATTGCAAACGATTCCGTTTTTACCAAAGGAGTTTAAATATGAGGTTATTCCATCGGTTAGTAAACAGTTTCAGGTGGTAAAGGGTCTCTTAAATCGTTCTGACGTTGATAAAATATATGTCTGTACTGACTCTGGACGAGAGGGAGAGTACATCTATCGTTTGGTGGATCAGATGGCTAAGGTGCCAAAGAGTAAAGAAAAACGAAGGGTTTGGATTGACTCACAAACAGAGGAAGAAATCTTAAGAGGAATTCGCGAAGCAAAGCCTCTTTCTGCTTATGATAACCTTTCCGCGGCAGCATATCTAAGGGCACAGGAAGACTACTTAATGGGAATCAACTTTTCTCGTGTGCTATCACTAAAATATGGTTATACCGTAAATAATTTTCTTAAAAACGAAAAACATTCTGCAATAGCGGTAGGACGTGTTATGACCTGCGTACTTGGAATGGTAGTTCGAAGAGAGCGAGAAGTTCGTGAATTTGTGAAAACTCCATTTTACCGTGTCATGATGACATTAGAAACATCGGATAAAACTTTTGATGGAGAATTTAAAGCGGTAGAAGGATCAAAGTATTATTTATCTCCTTTATTATATAAAGAGAATGGATTCCGCGAGAAGCAAGAAGCAGAAAAATTAATTACGATGCTAACTGGCTATGAACCGGAATATGAAACAAGAATTGAGAATAATAATAAAAACAGTTACCTTGCAAAATTAAAGCAGGATGAGGAATCTAATCAATTGGTAGCTGAGATAATAAGTATGGAGAAGAAGAAGGAGAATAAGAATCCACCTCTTCTTTTTAACCTTGCGGAACTTCAGAATGAATGTTCCAAGCTTTTTAAGATTAGTCCGGATGAAACACTAAAATACACTCAGGAGCTATATGAAAAGAAGCTTGTAACATACCCAAGAACAGACGCCAGGGTTTTATCCACCGCAGTGTCAAAAGAAATCTATAAAAATATCAAGGGATTAACTGCTCTTTCACAATTTCAACCATTTGCGGAAGAAGTCTTAGCTCTTGGCTCGTATAAAAACATAGCAAAGACTCGTTATGTGAATGACAAACAGATTACCGATCACTATGCAATTATACCAACCGGCCAAGGTTTTGGAGCATTGTCTTCCCTATCTCCAACTGCAAAGAGGATATATGTATCAATTGTAAAACGATTCTTAAGTATCTTTTATCCTCCAGCAGTTTATCAAAAGATAGCGATAACAACGAAGATTGATACAGAAAGCTTTTTTTCAAGTTTCCGTGTCTTAATTGAAGAAGGTTATTTAAAGGTTGCAGGTTACCAAGGAAATACAAATTCCTCAATGCAAGAAGTCGAAGGATCTGCAAAAACATCTACTAAGACAGAGACAGAAGGAAAAGAGAAAGGTTCTGATGAGGAAGCTGAGGAAGAGAAAGATTATGATGCCACGTTCTTTGAGGTTATGAAAAGCCTGAAAAAGGGAATGAAACTACAAGTACGTAATTTTACAATTAAAGAAGGAGAAACAGCTCCACCAAAACGCTACAATTCTGGTTCTTTAATTCTTGCTATGGAAAATGCAGGACAGCTGATTGAAGACGATGAATTGCGTGCTCAGATAAAAGGAAGTGGTATCGGTACAAGTGCAACAAGAGCTGAAATATTAAACAAACTTGTAAAGATAAATTACCTCTCCTTAAATAAGAAAACCCAGATTATGACCCCTTCTTTAATGGGTGAATTAATTTATGATGTAGTGAATGCTTCTATTCGGTCCTTACTCAATGCAGAGCTTACTGCAAGCTGGGAAAAAGGGCTTACGATGGTAGCAGACGGAACTATTTCGGAAGATGAGTATATTGCAAAACTGGAGGGCTTTGTAGGCCGTATGACCGAAGGCGTGAAAGGAATCAATAATGCGAATCTATTAATACCATACTTTGAACAAGTCGCGCAAAATTATAAAAAGTAAGCTACAGAATGGAGGATTTATATGATTGAATTAGAGATAGAGAGTTTATTTGATTTATCACAAACTATAGCAACAAATTTATTCCAAGGTGTGATTTATCCATGGGAAGTACTACCAAGCATTGGATCTTTTATTATAAGGCTTGGGGAGACCTTGCCAGTAGAGGAATATGATAAGATTGGGGATAATATATGGATTGCAAAATCAGCTACAGTAGCACGTTCTGCTGATATTCATGGCCCTTGTATTATTGATAAGAACGCAGAAATCCGTCACTGTGCATATCTTCGCGGAAATATTATTGTTGGCGAAGGCGCGGTTGTTGGGAATTCTACAGAGCTTAAGAATGTTGTGTTATTTAATAAAGTTCAAGTACCGCACTATAACTATGTCGGAGATTCAGTTCTAGGTTACAAATCACATATGGGAGCTGGTGCCATCACTTCGAATGTTAAATCGGATAAGACATTAGTAACAGTACGATTTCAAAACGAAAAATATCCAACTGGTTTAAAGAAGATGGGTGCTATTCTAGGAGATATGGTGGAGATTGGATGCGGTAGTGTACTAAACCCAGGAACCGTGATTGGAAAAGAGACAAATGTATATCCACTATCCTCTGTCCGAGGATATATCCCAGACCATAGTATATATAAAAAGGCTGGAGAGATTGCTAAAAAGCAAGATGAAGTGTAAGAGAATTTTTAAAGCGCCAAAAGACACCGCCTAAGAAATTCTAAAACTTCACACTAGTTTCATATATTGTTTGTGCCTGCGTTGTCCTCGGCACAAATTCCGAATGCAAAAAAACAATGGAAGGAATGGAGGTTTTAATCATGCAGGAATTTTATGATATGATTGAAGAGAAGATGAAAGCTTGTGGATATCCGGGCGAAATTGATGGATATGAGATATACAACGAGATTTGCGATGAAATCGAAGAAAAAGAACCAGGTACCTATATTTTTATGTCAAAGAAAACAGAGAACTGTTTTTTTGAGTATAAAGTGGATGTAATGGAAGAAGAGTTTAACTTATCTTATATCGATATCCATGTGAAAGATAAGGTATATCATGCTGATTTTGATGAATAGACAAATTGCTCAAATGAAGTGATTTTACGTTTGATATTTTATTAGAAATGCACAAAAGAGATGCATGAGAAAGACACATTACGCTATTCCTATAGAAGTCATAACAGAAAGATAAGATTGTAATGAATTATCAGATAAATTGGGGATTATTGCCCTATTATTTATACACTGTTAGGCCTCAAAATATGGTAGACTAGTTGAAATTTATATAAAAAGATGTATAATGAAGAGGACGAGATATACGTCAAATTATATTTGGGAGGAAAAATTTATGAGAAAATTTTTATCAACTGCTTTAGTACTTGTTATGACTTGTTCTTTGTTAGCAGGTTGTGGTAAGAAAGACACTGAGACTGGTGCTGGTTCAGAAAATAGTAGCAATGGATATGAAATTGCTCTAATTACAGACAAAGGTAACATTGATGATAAGTCCTTTAACCAAGGTTCTTGGGAAGGCGTAGAGAAATTTGCAAAGGAAAATAAGTATACTCACAAATACTATAAGCCAGAAGAGGCAACTGATGCAGGCTATTTAGCATCAATTGATTTAGCTGTAGCTGGTGGTGCTAAGGTTGTTGTAACACCTGGTTTCTTATTTGAAGTAGCAGTATACGAAGCTCAGACAAAGTATCCAGATGTTAAGTTCATCTTACTTGATGGAGCTCCACATACTGCAGATTATGCAACTTTTGAAACTAAATCAAACGTTGCCAGTGTATTATACGATGAAGAAGAGGCTGGATATCTTGCAGGTTATGCGGCTGTAAAAGATGGCATGACAAAACTTGGTTTCATGGGTGGTATGGCTGTACCAGCAGTTCGTGCTTACGGTTATGGTTACTTACAGGGTGCTGAAAATGCTGCAAAAGAATTAGGTCTTGCAGATGGTGCTGTTACTGTTACATACCACTATACTGGTAACTTTGAAGAAAATGATAATAATAAAAATATGGCGAAGTCTATTTATCAAGAAGGCGCACAAGTAATCTTTGCTTGTGGTGGTTCTGTAGGTAAGAGCGTTATGTCTGCTGCAACAGAAGCAAATGCTAAAGTTATCGGTGTAGACGTTGACCAAAGATATGATAGTGATACTGTTATGACTTCTGCAACAAAAGGTCTTGGCGTATCTGTAATCGCAGTTCTTGATTCAATCTATAAAACAAACAGCTGGGATACTTATGGTGGAAAAACAACTTATTTTAGCGCTGCTAATGATGGTATTAGTCTTCCTACCGCTGTTATCGGAGATGATAAGGCAGATGCCTTTGATCGTTTCAGCACATTTAGCAAAGCTGATTATGAAGCAGTATTTAAGACTTTAGTAGATGGAACTGTTGATCCAATCCGTGATTTCACTGTAGCAGATGCAGGTGGTATTGCAACTGCTAAGGAGCTTACAGACAGTTTATCTCTTACTAAGGTTGTAGTAACTACTAGATAATAAGAATGATGAATTCTATATCATAAGATATAGAAGGGATATTTTATCGAGGAACATAGAAGAAAACTTAAAATCATGTACCTCACAAGGAATAAAACAAACCATTGGGGGAAGGGCGAGTGCCGTTCCCCCTTATTCGCGACAAGGAAAAGTTCGCGAAGTGTACTTTAATTGTAAAGGATAGAGAGCTAAGTTGCTCCGACAATAAACAATAGGAAAGAGGGTTATTGTGGAAGACTATATTATTGAGATGCTCCATATCACAAAGGAGTTCCCTGGAATTGTAGCAAATGATGATATCACACTCCGCCTAAGAAAGGGAGAGATTCACGCACTGCTAGGAGAAAATGGTGCGGGGAAATCTACTCTTATGAGTGTGTTATTTGGTTTATACCAAGCAGAAAAAGGCGAGATAAGAAAGAATGGTCAAGTAATCAAGATTAATAACCCAAATGACGCCAATGCATTTGGTATTGGTATGGTTCACCAGCACTTTAAACTGGTAGAAATTTTTACTGTTCTAGAGAATATAATTTTAGGTGTAGAGCCTAATACCTTAGGCTTTCTAGAGAAGAAGGAAGCAAGAAAAAAAGTGTTAAGCCTGTGCAACCAATATGGGCTTAAAGTAGACCCAGATGCCTTGGTAGAAAGCATTTCAGTTGGAATGCAACAACGTGTAGAGATTTTGAAGATGCTCTACCGAGATAATGAGATTTTAATATTTGATGAGCCTACGGCGGTATTGACACCACAGGAAATCGACGAACTTATGGAAATAATGCGAGGCTTTGCAAAAGAGGGAAAATCCATCTTATTCATCACTCATAAGCTAAATGAGATTATGGCGGCGGCAGACCGTTGCACAGTTTTGCGTAAAGGTAAATATATAGGAACTGTAGATATTAAGGATACAACCAAAGAAGAATTATCAAGGATGATGGTTGGACGTGATATAAGCTTTTCTGTTGAGAAAGATGAAGCAACTCCTAGTGAGGTTGTGCTATCTGTTAGTAATGTTACAGTACCATCCAAAATTCATAAAAATAATGCTGTAAAGAATGTAACTTTTGACGTACGAGCAGGCGAAATTGTTTGCCTGGCTGGAATTGACGGAAATGGACAGACAGAGTTTGTTTCAGCGCTAACCGGATTAGAAAAAATGTCTGGTGGTAAAGTCACATTGTGTGGAAAAGACATTTCAAAGGCGAATATTAGAACAAGGTCAAAAGCTGGGATGAGCCATATTCCAGAGGATCGCCATAAACATGGCTTAGTTCTTGAGTACACCTTGGAAGAAAATATGGTATTGCAACGTTATTGGGAACCTACTTTTCAAAAAAAGGGCTTTATAAGGAAGCATGCAATTCGCCAATATGCAGATAGGCTGATTAAACAATATGATGTAAGAAGTGGTCAAGGACCAATTACAATAGTACGTAGTATGTCAGGCGGTAATCAGCAAAAAGCGATAATCGCTCGTGAAATTGACAAACAACATGAACTTTTAGTTGCTGTTCAGCCAACCCGCGGACTTGATGTCGGTGCGATTGAGTATATACATAAGCAACTGGTGGCAAGAAGAGATGCGAATAAGGCGGTTTTATTGGTATCTTTAGAGCTTGAAGAAGTAATGAATGTCAGCGATCGTATCTTGGTTATGTATGAAGGTGAAATCGTTGGCGAACTTGATCCAAAGACTACAACAGTAGAGGAACTTGGTCTTTATATGTCTGGTGCCAAACGTATGAATGTGACACCAAAGAAGAAGGAGGAATCAAGCGCCAATGAATAAGATAAATATAATCAAAACTAAGAGCTTTTCTGCCTTCACTTCGGCGCTGCTTGCCATTGTATTAGGTTTAATATTCGGCTTTTTTATTATGCTGTTTGCTAGTCCATCCAATGCAGTCGATGGGTTTCATATGGTATTAACGGGTGGATTAAAGCGAGTTGGTGATGTATTTTATTTTGCAACACCTATTTTAATGACTGGTTTAGCGGTTGGATTTGCATTCAAGATGGGGCTATTTAATATCGGTGCATCTGGTCAATTTACGATGGGTATGTATTTTTCACTTTATGTTGGATTTATGTGGGACTTGCCCGCTAATATCCATTGGCTAGTATGTATACTAGCAGGTATGGTGGGAGGTATGTTATGGGGTATTATACCAGGATTATTTAAGGCATTCTTAAATGTAAATGAAGTAATAACCTCCATCATGTTTAATTACATTGGTATGTTCTTAGTTGATATGCTTATTATGGGAAAATCTGAAATGTATGTTTCTACTAAGGCAAGAACAGAGTACCTTCCAGCGTCTGCGCAGATTCCATCCTTAGGTGTTAAGGGAAGTAGTGTCAATGTGTCTATCTTTATAGCAATTGGGATAGCGATTCTATTGTATATTATATTAAATAAAACTACGTTTGGTTATGAGTTAAAAGCAACTGGATATAACAAGCATGCAAGTGATTATGCCGGAATGAATGGTAAGAAAAATATTGTACTTACAATGGTAATTGCTGGTGCACTAGCAGGACTTGGTGGAGCGTTTAGTATCTTGGCTCCTTCTACCATCCCAGGAAGTAGTATGACTTATGAACCAATCAATGTTATTGCAGCGACTGGATTTAATGGTATTGCTGTTGCTTTACTTGGTAATTCAAGTCCTATTGGTATTATTTTTTCTGCCATCTTTATTTCTCATATACAGCGTGGTGGTACGTTAACCGCACTTTATGGATATAAGCCAGAGATTATTGATATTGTAATTTCAGTTATTATCTATTTCTCTGCTTTTTCTATGCTAATGAATCAAATGGTAGTCACATTTTTTAAGCGTAAGAAAGAAAAGAAAAACCAAAAGCCTGTAGGGAAGACTGTAGAAAATACAGAGAATTCAGAGAATAAAGAAGACACTGTAAATTCAAGTAATACAGAAAATACAGAGAAATTAGAGAATAAAGAAGACACTGTGAATTCAAATGATATAGTAAACACAGAGAATTCAAAGGATACAGAGGATACAGATAGTACAGAAAACATTAATGATACAAAGGGTTCAGACTTAAAGGATGTTCTATCAGAAAATGTAAATCTGGAAGATACAACCTCAGAAAAGGAGGTTAAGTAAAGATGGATGTTATGTTTTATTTAATTCAAAATACACTTCCAGTTGCGATACCTCTTTTGTTGGTTGCTCTCGGAGGTATGTTTAGTGAGCGAAGTGGTGTAATCAATATTGCGCTAGAAGGTATTATGTTATTTGGTGCATTTTTTGGATGTCTCTTTGTGTATTTCGTTCAAGGAACAGGATTAAATCCACAGGTAATCTTATTACTAGCAATGCTTATAGCTGCTTTAGCAGGAGTAATCTTTTCCTTATTACTATCTTTTGCAGCTGTTAGTATGAAAGCAGATCAAACCATCACAGGTACAGCTCTTAACATGCTTGTACCAGCAATGGTATTATTGTTCTCTAAGATGAACTTTAACAGTGATGGTATTACAACCAATGTAAAATTCTATATTCAAAAAGTACCTGTACTTGGGGATATTCCAATTATCGGAAGACTGTTTTTTCAGAAAACATATCTAACAGTATACATCGGGATTGCTTTCTTGATTATATCAACAATTATATTTTATAAGACGAGATTTGGGTTACGTTTACGCGCTTGCGGCGAACATCCACAGGCGGCAGATTCTGTAGGTATTAATGTATATCGTATGAGATATGCGGGCGTTACATTATCAGGATTTCTAGGTGGAATTGGTGGTTATTTCTATTCTGTTGGTGTAATGTCAGGAAATTGTAACGGACATACCGGAGCAGCTGGTTTTGGTTTCTTAGCACTTGCTGTTATGATTTTTGGACAGTGGAAACCAATGAAAATATTTTTTGCAGCATTGTTCTTTGCATTTTTACGTACAGTTGCATATTCCGTGTCATTGATTCCATTCTTAAATAACTTAAATATTAATCCAACCTATTATAAGATGTTACCTTATATTGCAACCATGGTTGTCTTAGCATTTACTTCTAAGAAGTCAAGAGCACCAAAGGCAGAAGGTGTTCCGTATGACAAAGGAAAACGTTAATTATATGTAATAGTGAGTTTATGTACCAAAAGCATGTAAATGAAGTGCCTAAACAGAGTGAAGATACTTTGTTTAGGCACTTATTTGCATTTCTAGTTTCATTTATTCTTCAAATTCTACAGTTACATACCAACCTGCAGAACTACCACGCACGTCGGTTACATTACCAGTTAGATTTTTTAAACGTTCTGAGAAGGTGTAATTTGCTGACATGGCGACCGCTGGGATGATGGTATAATAATAACTCATCGGAAGCTTACTTTCTAATACTTCGACTTGATCCCCTGGTTTTACTAAACCTTCTCGTTCCATTTTAAACTCCATTGTTCTCATATTCATCCCTCCTTTGTATCCTTTTATTATAGCACAAAAATTCAAAGTGTTAAATTGAAGGTTAAAAGTTTAGGGTATAGTAATCTCGATGATGCTTAAGATTAGGTCATGGTTCATTACGATTTTTACTAACTTTTTTTCTTTACATAAACGTTTTAGGTCATCCAATGTTCCTTTACGGTAATAGGACTCTTGTGCTTTGGAATCCAATATTTCTATTTCTGTATCAGGAAAAAGCTCTCCATTTAATAAATTATGATTCATAGTTATGTTTTCGAATTTATCCAAATAGGCTTCATGGTATTGAATATTAGAATCGACAATTTGAAGATATGCTAAAGATTCATAATCTGGGATATAAGGAACCTTTAATTCACAGGAATAAGTTTTATCCTGGTAGGTGGCAGTAATCGTACAAGTACCAGGTAGCATTGCAGTAACTAAGCCCAGCTTATCTACAGTAGCTATCGAAGAATCGCTACTTTCCCATACAACGTTATCACTATCAGCGCCCAATAGTAGTAGATATTCGACATAGGAATCGTATCCATCCAGTGGGAGAATTAAGTCGGTATAATTTAGCCGTATTTCTGGAGAACAGTAATTCTTAATGTTTTGTTCTGTTACAGGCTGCAGATTTCTTGCTATATCTATTGGATGATTATCAATAAACTTAGGATTGAGTTTTAGAAAATCATCCTTTCCACAGGATTTTAATGTCGTATTAAGCAAGGTTAGATATTGGCATTGAGAAGACAAGTTTGCATTCCTTTGATGATCAATGTAAGATGTTTTTTCTAACAAAAACTTACTAATTAGTAAGTTTTGATGTTGATAAAGATATAATTCTTCGGAAATCCTATAATCACCGCCCAACAGAGATATTTCATTATTCTGATAGGTAAATAGATAATTAAGATAACTAAATTCTCCTTCTTTATTTATTACACTATAGCGAAGATATAATTCTGGGGTTACATCCTTGTCTAAATAGATAACATTAAACTGAACAGTTTCTAACTGGTATCCTTTCATATAGGGACTTTTCGTCTGGTAGTTGTATTCCTTGAGGAATTTTGCATATGCTAATATTGCATTGGAATATTGTGCGGAAATGGAATTGGATATTTTTGTTGCAGCTTCACTATAGCTTGTTGGCATGATAAATGATAGTATCAAAACCAGTAAGAATACACAGCGATATTTGATATAATGTTTCATCGTAAGTCCTCCTTATCTTAGATTAGTGAAAAAGTGCCATCTATATTATCTATATGTGCATGTCTAAGAATATATGACAACTATTGAAGAAAAATTAGCGAATTGGTATAATAGTTTCAAAAAATAGAGAACAAGAAAGTGTAGGAAGAACAAATGAATTACGACTATATATTATTTGATTTAGATGGAACATTAACAGATCCAAAGCTTGGTATTACAAAATCATTTGCATATGCTTTGAAGTATTTTGACATTCCTATTGAAAATTTGGATTCCTTATGCAAATATATTGGACCACCTATAATGGATAGCTTTATGGATTGCGGATTAAGTAAGGAAAAAACATTAGAAGCCATAGAGAAATATAGAGAGTATTTTAAGGATCACGGTATTTATGAGAATGAAGTCTATGATGGGGTAGCGCAGTTATTAGCTACACTGAAAAGTAGAAATAAAAAGATAATGCTTGCAACTTCTAAACCAGAAGTATTTGCAAAGCAGATATTAGAGCATTTTGAATTATTAACATATTTTGATTTTGTAGGTGGTAGTGAACTAAATGGCAATCGTTCAGAAAAATCTGAAGTTATACAATATGTATTAGAGGAAGGAAAGGTAACTGATTTATCGAAAGCAGTCATGATTGGTGACCGCAAGTATGATATTTTAGGAGCAAAGGAAGTAGGAATTGACTCAATCGGTGTACTAAATGGTTACGGCGATCAGGAGGAGCTTATTGCAGCAGGAGCAGATGCTATCGTAACAAGCGTGTGTGAATTAGTAGACAGGGAAGAGTTTCTTTAAGTTATAAGAATGTGATATGTAATAATTATGTACTGCCCAAAGAGAACTATTATTATTGTTGAAATAAATGCAATCCACGCCCTCCATCAGGGCATTTTATATCAAACTTCGTATCCTTACCACTTCCATAATCCAATACAGCTCCATTTTGAAGAGCGTATATCATGGGGTAGGCGCTGTTCCAGAGCTCATGGCATATTGGCGGACACAAATCTTCGATATCGTAACTCTCACCAATTTTGTGATATCTACCTCGGCATTTACTCTCCAAAACTGTGATTCTAACTTTCTGCATATTGAACCTCCTGACTTTATATTACTTATTTTATTATATAAGTAGTTGTCCCAACTATCAATATATAAATTAATGTCTTTATTTTGAATAATAACGAAATAAAATTGCCCACCAATACTTTTTGGTGGGCAATTTTGGACAATATCATATTTTTAACCTAAATTGTTGTTAATATAAAACTTATAAAAACTCTGAAATACTAGAATTTCTTAGCGTCAGCGCTTTCCTGGATTGAAACTGTAAGTAATGGTAAATACAGTACTTTCGTGTATTTTGTTCCTTACACGTTCCTTACCAAAATGAGTTTATTTGCAATTATATATAATTAATAGATAATGTATATACCTATTTAATTTTTAATATCTCTTCTTTTAGAAAATTTACATTATCTCTTTTTGTATAAACTAGTTCTGTAATATCTGTAATTTCATGCCCGACCATCATTTTAATTGCATATTCATCTACATGAGATTCTTTCGCTTTAGTAATAAATGTATACCTAGTGCAATGTGGAGAATAGTCATTCAATTTGCAACGCTCCATGACTTTTATAAATCGTCCTCTGTATTTATCGTAAGTCATATAAGTTCCTTGCTGTCCTTCAAAATCATTAAAAAGATATTCTAGCCCTTCTGATTGTTCGTAATAGAACTTTATAAATTCTTTAATCTTAGGATGGATAGGAACGATTCTATCAGTCCCAGCATCAGTTTTCATTCCACCTAACATAATTTCATTATCCATGTCTATATCTTTTCTTTTTAAGATTGCTAGTTCCTGAGGTCTCCACCCTGAATAAATAGCAATAAGCACCATTTTTGTAAAACCATACTCAATATTATTCCATAAAAGTTGTTCGTCTTCATTTGAGAATGGTTTTTTTGACTTCCGCTCACTTAGTATTTTCTTTTGTAGATCCTTGATTGCGAAGTTCCTGGCATTATTAATATTTGTAATTCCGCTTTCAACAGCAAAGTCATACATCAAATTATAGAGTGATTTCATTCGACCTTTTGTAGAAACACCAACTTTTGCCGAATCTATTGTATCTTTCATGTTTGTTATTGTAATAGTTTTAAATACCATATTATGAAGTGGTTTGCTGTGTGCGAAAGCAGCTGAATTACTTCTCTCAGTCGATTTGTTTTTAATGTCTCGAAAATATCTTTCTGACCATTCTTCATAAACTTTTTTAAATGTAATTGTATCTGTTTCTATATCATACGGGTTAGTATTATAAGAATCGAGAGCATTCTTCGCTAGTTCCTTAGTTTCGTATGTGCCTAGCGTTTTTTGTATTTGTTTCTTTTTTAATGTTACTTCATCCACTTCGTATCCCGTTGTAATAAGCACCAACCAAGGGTTTCTTCTATTTCCATTTAATTTTTTTATGCTACCTGTACCATTAGCACGCTTTATGTCGTTCTTCTTTTTTCTGCCTCTTGCCATATTTATTCCTCTCTTATCTATATATTTGGAAGAAGTATTAATAAGTCTACCGACAGATAATTCACTATTTATTTGAATCTGATGATATCATTTGCACGAGACTTAATTTTTCATTTGGCGTAAGTGAATTTTTATTTGCTTCGTAGAATTTCACAAAAATGTCATAAGTCATATCTGAAATATTATTGCAGTTAATCCAGTTCTTATCATTTGTTCTTCCCAACAGATAGTCAGCAGATACATTAAAGTAATCTGCTAATTTTCTTATTTTATCTGCGCTTGGGTCTGAATCAGCCATCTTATAGATTGCTCCTCTACTAAAACCAAGGTCTCGCTCTAATGCAGAAATCTTTATGTTTTCTTCGGTGCATAGCTTTTTAATAATCTCAAATATTTCCATAACAATCCTTTCAAACACTTTCTGAAAATTTTACGCAAAAAAGTATTGACATAATGAAAATATTACGTATAATAAAATATATCAAGATCGGAAG
>DPVV01000032.1 GCA_003526525.1 Lachnoclostridium phytofermentans
TTCTGTAATCATTAAAATAAAACACCCTACCATTTTTACATGATAGGGTGCTCTGTATTCTTCACTGTTATTCAATGCGGTCTAACCTAAGTTAAACCATCGAAAAACGTTGAAATTTCAACACTATTTATTATTTAATGCTGCCTGTGCTGCTGCTAATCTAGCAATTGGCACACGGTATGGAGAACAGGAAACATAAGTTAAACCAGCCTTATGGCAGAATTCAACGGAAGATGGATCTCCGCCGTGCTCACCACAGATACCAAGCTTAATGTTTGGACGAACCTGTCTGCCTTTTTCGCAAGACATCTTAACCAATTGGCCAACACCATTCTGATCAAGTCTTGCAAATGGATCTGACTCGTAAATCTTGCTCTTGTAGTAAGCATCTAAGAATTTTCCAGCATCATCACGGGAGAAACCAAAGGTCATCTGTGTTAAGTCGTTTGTACCGAAGGAGAAGAATTCAGCTTCTTCTGCAATCTCATCAGCAAGTAAAGCTGCACGAGGAATTTCGATCATAGTACCAATGTGGTATTCAATATCGGAATTTTTCTCTTTCTTTACTAATTCTGCTGTTTCTTCAACGATATTCTTAACAAATTTTAACTCTTTCTTCTCGCCAACAAGTGGAATCATGATTTCTGGTACTATGTCATAACCCTTCTCATTCTTCACTTCAATTGCAGCTTCCATTACAGCACGAGTCTGCATTCTAGCGATTTCTGGATAAGTTACAGCAAGACGACAACCTCTGTGACCCATCATTGGGTTGAACTCATGAAGTGAATCACAAGTAGCCTTTACATCAGCAACAGTAAGATTCATGTCCATAGCAAGTTGTTCAATATCCTCATGAGATGTTGGTACAAACTCATGTAGAGGTGGGTCTAAGTAACGAACTGTCATTGGCTTTCCTTCGAGTACTTCAAACATAGCCTTAAAGTCCGCTTTCTGGAACTCAAGAAGCTCTTCTAATGCTGCTTCTCTTCCTTCTACAGTCTTGCTTAAGATCATCTTACGGATCTTAGGAATTCTTTCTGGATCAAAGAACATATGCTCTGTACGGCAAAGACCGATACCTTCTGCTCCTAACTTCACTGCATTTAAAGTATCTGTAGGAGTATCCGCATTTGTTCTAACCTGAAGTGTTCTAAATTCATCAGACCAATCCATAATTCTACCGAAGTATCCACTTACGCTAGCTTCAATAGTTCTAATATCTCCAAGATAAATCTTACCAGTGGAGCCATCTAAGGAAATGTATTCACCTTCGTTAATTCTTTCTCCACCAAGCTCGAAATATTTCTCTTCTTCATTAAACTTAATTTCTCCACAACCAGATACACAAGCAGTACCCATACCACGAGCAACTACTGCTGCGTGAGATGTCATACCACCACGAGCGGTTAAGATACCCTGAGATGCATGCATACCCTCGATATCCTCTGGAGATGTCTCAAGACGAACTAAGATAACTCTTGCGCCCTTCTCGTGTGCTTCTTTTGCTTCGTCTGCTGTAAAGTAAACCTTACCAGCAGCAGCACCAGGAGATGCTGGAAGAGCGGAACCAATTACGTGACCTTCTTTTAATGCCTTTGGATCAAAAGTAGGATGTAATAACTGATCTAAGGACTTCGCATCAATACGAAGTACTGCCTCCTGTGGAGTAATCTTACCTTCATCAACTAAATCACAAGCAATTTTGATTGCTGCTGGAGCTGTTCTCTTACCGTTACGTGTCTGTAAGAAGTATAACTTACCTTCTTGAATCGTAAACTCCATATCTTGCATATCGCGATAGTGATTCTCTAATTTATTTGCAATCTCCATAAACTGCTTATAGCAATCTGGAAGATCCTCTTCTAATCTTGTGATAGGTAGAGGTGTTCTAATACCAGCAACAACGTCTTCACCCTGAGCATTGATTAAGTACTCACCGTAGATACCATTCTCACCAGTAGAAGGGTTACGTGTAAATGCTACACCAGTACCGGAGGTGTTACCCATGTTACCGAATACCATTGCCTGTACGTTTACTGCGGTACCCCAGTCACCAGGGATATCATTCATACGACGGTAAACAATAGCACGTGGATTATCCCAAGAACGGAATACTGCCTTAACAGCTTCCATTAACTGAACCTTTGGATCCTGTGGGAAATCCTCTCCCATCTTACTCTTATAGATTGCTTTATATCTAGTAATAACTTCTTTTAAATCTTCAGCAGTTAAATCAGTGTCAAACTTAGCACCCTTAGATTCTTTGATTTCATCTAAGATACCTTCAAAGAAGGTCTTACTCATCTCCATAACAACGTCAGAGAACATTTGAATGAAACGTCTATAAGAATCGTAAGCAAATCTTGGGTTACCTGTTTTAGCTGCGAATCCTTCTACAGCAACGTCATTTAAACCAAGGTTCAGAATTGTATCCATCATACCAGGCATAGAAGCTCTTGCACCGGAACGTACGGAAACTAATAACGGATCTTCATTATCACCGAATTTTTTTCCCTGCATTTCTTCCAATTTGCCAAGTGCCTCGAAAATCTGAGATTGTACGTCATCTGTGACTTTCTTGCCGCTGTTGTAATAGTCGGTACAAGCTTCTGTAGTAACAGTAAAACCTTGTGGAATAGGAAGACCAAGGTTAGTCATCTCTGCTAAGTTAGCACCTTTGCCACCAAGAAGGTTTTTCATATTGGCGTTGCCTTCTTTGAACATATACACCCATTTTGCCATGTGGTATTACCTCCTAAAAATATTTGACTATATATTGAGGCTTATCTTTATGTACTTTTACTTAAAACTGAAAGCCTGACTATAGTCGCCATATACGATTATAGCACATTGTTAGTCCATTGGAAATACTTTTTTGAATTATTCGATATTTTTTACGACATTTTTAGCTATAATTTTGTGTATTGTGCACAAATGCTTAAAACTGGATTTTTGTAAATGCTTACATAGCACAATATGTACAAAAATTCCTACGTATTATTGAAAGTACTTACACTTATTTGAGTGCATTTGTTATTATATTCTAATTAAGGAGTGATTTTTTACAAGTTAACTCCTTTCAAAATCATTTTATTATACTATATATACAAAGTTTTATCTTCTGTATTTTACTTCCTTTTTTATGTAATATATTTATATTTTACTATTTTATGGTATTTTTATTATTTTGTAAAAAAGTAAGAACTTACAAAATTCTTACATATTAATCTATAAAATGATCTCTCATATTTTTATTTTCCGCCTATCAAAATGTAAATTCGGTAATAGTTTCATTTTATAGAATATGATATAATCATTTTGGACTACTTATTTTTCACACGGTAGCCTAAGTTTTTATTAATTATTAAAGTATTACATAATGGAGATCGAACTTATCAAACCTGAAACTATTTCCTGTTATTAGATTTGTTATTAAAAATTATTAACTATTTATGCAAGGTTTGAAATATCTAAAATTCAATTTTGTTTGATATTCCATTGGAAAACAAGTATTACAATTAGACATCAAAGAAAGGATGACTCCTGATTTGGGGAGTACGAAGAAAAAATGAAGATTACAGCAGGTAGCAGATTACTATTTACCGGAGACTCCATTACAGATGTAGGTAGAGTTCGCCCTATTGGTGTAGCTCCCT
>DPVV01000031.1 GCA_003526525.1 Lachnoclostridium phytofermentans
GCAAGCTTCTTATATTCTTCTAATTCTAACCCTGCTTGTTTGCTTATATCTTCTTTCTCTTTCTCTGCAAGAGCTATATATTCTTCTAACTCTTGTTCTGCATTTACCTTAATTTCTTCATTTTCTTGCTTTGCAAGTTTCTTATATTCCTCGATTTCTTGCTCAAACTTATCTTTCAGTTCTAATTTTTCTTCTTGGAATTTCTCTTTCAAAGTTTCTATCTCACTGAAAGCTTGCTTTTTAACTTTTTCCTTTTCCTCTAGTAGCCTATTATTTTCTTCAATTGCCTTCTTTAGCTTCTCAGATAATTGAACAGCATCATCCCCTGATAGCTCCAAGAGTTCTTCAAGCTCGTTAACTTTAGATTTCAAAGTTTCAGCTTCTATACTTAAGCTTTCTAGCCGCTTTGTTAATTGCTCTTTCTCATTATTAGAAGTATTTATTAAACTTTCAAGATTCTCCTTATCAGTATATAGCTTTTCTTTTTCCATTGATAAGCTATCATATTTTTGTGATAGAATATTGAATTCTTCCATCGAAGTTTTTTGCTTTTCCTTTAATTCTTCAATAAGATTAGAGAGTTCCTCAATCTCTTTTACTTTTAATAAAGTTTCCGATGAAGTCTTTTCTAGTTCCTGTTTTGCTTGGCGAATTTGAATTTTTATCTCCTCTAGAGAATTCGTTAAGCCTTGATTCTTAGCCCTCTCTTCCTCTAGCTTATTAATTAAATCATTATGTCCTTCTGTAAGAATTTCTTTTTCCTTCTCTAATTCTTGAATATGATTTTTGCCTTGCAGTAGTTCAATCTTTATGCTCTCATGATGATCTTCACTTTGATTTAATTCATTTTGAAGATTTTCTATGTTCTCTAATAGTTTGTTATGTTCTAACTCTTTATTTTTAAGCTGTTCCTTTAGTGTTGTAAGTTCATTGTTCCCTTGTTCGAATTTTACTTTGATATCTTTAAATTGCACAGCTAGTTCTTCTTGACCTTGTTTTGCTCTCTCCGACTCAAGTTTTAGTTTTTCAATCAGGGCTTTATTTTGTATTAGTTCTTCTTTTTGCTTTTTTTCTTCATCTTCTAACCCATGAATTAGATCAACCTTATTTTTAATAATCGAAGTCTTTTCCTCAAGTTCTGACTCTAAACTCTTCACATTCTCAGTAAGCTTAGTAATTTCACCCTCTTTTTCTGTAAAAATGGTTTCTGATTCTTCTAATAGCTTTGCTAGTTCTTTTATCTGATTTTCATTCGATTCTAACTTTTCTTTCTCAGTTGATCGCTCCTCTTCCATAACTTTTAATTTGTTTTCTAATTCAAGATAAGCTTTCTGCTTTTCTTTTATTGTGCTAGAGAGGCTATCTTTATCAAGACGAAGTATTTTTAGTTTCGATTCATAATCTCCAATGTCACTGTTTAATCTTGAAATCTGATCTTCTCTTTCTTTCACATAAGCTTCTACTTCAGTGGTAATTTCATTATACTTAGCAATCTCACTTTGAAAAAAAGAAACTTTTTGTAAAAGCTGCTTCATTTCCTGCTCTCGTTTTTCCAAAAGTGCTCTGCTTTCTTTATAACTTTTATTTAAATCCTCTATCGTTAACAGACTATTCTCATATTCCTGTTCTATTTCTAATATACGTTGTTTTTCCTGCTTGGATAATAGCATTTCTCGTACTCCCTTTCATCTGCCTTCAAATTTTATAATGTACTGGGGTAATTGTAATTAAATCTATAAGATAATTTCAACAAAATATCTATATTTTAAAAAATAACTAGGCTTTATTATACTTGTTTTTGTTATAAAAATCCATGCTTTCATGGTTTCCTTTTTTTCTCAGTCAAAGCGGTATTTGCAATCCGCTTACGCTGCCAGCTCTACCTCATTGCCCTACGCAAATCCAAAAGAATACGCATCACTAACCTTTTAATAATAAAAAGAGATACCTATTAAGTATCTCTGCTTTCATATCCTATGTACAACATAACTACTTGCATTATAAAAATTCTCACATAGTTAGAAACATTGTATGCTTATACAACTTACTTCTTATGACATACTCTATTCCTTTTTTGTTTGGTTCATTTTATTTATATATGCCATACTTTTTGCGGTCATTTCAATCCATGCTGGGCGAAATCCACTTCTGATTGCATTACGTACAGACTTTATATTGGACCATGCAGCGCAATAAAACGGAACCTTTCCTAGATGCAATATTTCAAGAGCTAATCGACTTGTTAATGCGGATGCGATACCTTTTCTTCGGTACTCTGGAAGCACATCAATTCCAATCTGCCACATGGTATCACAGTCTGCGGAACAACCAGCTAATCCTATTATTTTATCACCATCATAAGCTGCCACAGCTAAAACATCAAGTTCCTTTCTTGTCTCGCATAAAGCATTCGTCCATTCCCCAGTGTAAAGAGTAGCAAAGTCTGGTTTTTTTAATACTCTTAACTCGTATTCACAAGGAAGCTCCCTTAAATTATTGACATCAGGTAGAAAATACTCTGCCATGAAACAGACGCGCATATCCTTTTTCTGTAGTTCATCATTTAAGATATGCAGGTTTGGTGTTTCAAAACAATGTTCTATCGGATGGGTGTTAATATACTCCTTCACGATATCCTCTATCTCTTTATCGACTGATGCAACTATATTGGAACCATAAGAAACAAGATTGCAGTAGAATGGAAGAATCAAATATTTCCTTGCGTGTGGACTATGTTCGGAAATTACGACCTTATTCTTGATTGATAAAAAATCGGTACTATTACAATTTAAATCATACGCAGATTGTTCCATTGCAATCTGAAAAATTTCACTGTTGCTTAACATAATATCCCCCTCCATTTCAATTAATACTACTTGTAGATCGTCCTATTCTTTATAGAAGAACCCCCCGATTAAAATTCACATTTGATAGTTCTGGTAAATAGACCATTCAAAGTTTCCCAAGCATCCTTCTCAAGGTATAAAATCTCATAGACAGCCATACAAATAGGTAATTCCACTCCGTAGTTTTTCCCCAGACTTACAATCGCTTTCACGGTATAATACCCTTCTGCTAATTTATCAAACTCCTCCTTCTTAACAAATGCTTCACCATAACGACGATTATGGCTATACATAGAGAAAATAGTAGCTTCATAATCCCCTAAATGACACAATCCATAAGCTGATAATTCATTTCCCCCCACCGCCTTAATTAGTCGTGCAATTTCTCTCGTTCCTCTAGACATTAAGGCGCCTTTTAACGAGGATAGGCCTAATCCATCCAACATTCCTGCTGCTATACCGATTACATTCTTAGCTGCTGCACCTATTTCATTACCAATTAGGTCTTGACCGTAGTAAAAGCGAATCAAATCACTCGAAAATGAATCCACCAGCATCTTTTTAACCTGTTCGTTCTTACTGTCAATTACCATACAGTTCGGAACCCCACGGTAGAACTCTTGCACATGACCAGGTCCAAGCCATACTGCTACCTCATTGGAGAAGTCCAAGTTATCATTTACTATTTGAGTTAATCTTCTTCCGGATGAGATTTCGATTCCTTTCATACATAGGACAATAATTTTATTTTGTATATGAAGTGGATTCAATTCTTCCATAAGCTTTTGAAGTCCCTGAGAATTTATCGAAATTACAATAATCTCTGATTTTTCCACGGTATCAAGTTCATTTGTCAACTGTACGGATGGAGGTAATTCCAGTAAATCATTCTTTCTCTCACGCATAAATCTTTGCATATGCTCAGAATCTTTACGTCCATATAATGTAACATCTTGACCAATCTTATCTAAATACCATGTTATCAAGGACCCCCAACGTCCACAACCTATTACTGTAATTTTCATTCCTTAACCTCCA
>DPVV01000176.1:0-2145 GCA_003526525.1 Lachnoclostridium phytofermentans
AAGATAAAAAAATAGAAGATAAAAAAATAGAAGATAAAAAACTAGAGGATGATTTACCAGAAGTTGATTTTGATTTAGAGTCTAAGGACATATTAACGAAAGATAAGGTGTCTAATCTAAGTGAAGATTCCAGTAGTATACCCGGAAGTTTAAATACGATAGACGAGGCAGAAGATGGGGAATCTTTCGATAATGATAAAAATGCTGGTGAAAATACTAGCAAAAAAATCTCGTTCTTACGACGTTTTATATCTAAAATCAAACAGTTATATAGAAAAATAAAGAATGTTTTTACCTCGGTTTGGAATAAGATAAAAAATCTAAAAAATGTTTTTCATAAATTAAAAGATAAATTATCATCCATAAGGAATTTACTACAAGGTCTTTGGGAGAAAAAAAGAAAAGTGGTTGCTTATTTTAAGCTTGATGAGAATAAGGCAGGTATGAAATTAGGACTATCAAGTATCAAAAAGCTTTTAAAGCATATAAAACCTACCAAAGCCAAAGGTTATATTCATTTTGGCACAGGAGATCCAGCTTCGACGGGACAAATACTTGGAGTAGCATCCGTTTTCTACGGATATTATGGTAAGTATCTTAAAGTAGTGCCAGACTTTGAAGAAGAAGTTTTAGAAGGTGAGCTTTTTATTAAGGGAAGAATAAGATTATTTAACTTACTTATAATAGGAATAAAGTTATTACGAGATAAGAATTTCAAACGATTAATTAAAAATACAAAGCTATTAAAGGAGGAGTTATTATAATGGCAGAACAGAATTTTAACCAAACCGTAGAGTCATTGTTTAAAGGTATGGATTCTTTTATTACTACGAAAACAGTAGTTGGGGATGCAGTAAAATTTGAAGATGGAACCATCATATTACCATTAGTAGATGTTAGCTTTGGTGTTGGTGCAGGAGCATTTACAAATGATAAAAAGAACAATGCTGGAGGGGCTATGGGTGGTAAAATAACTCCTAGCTCAGTACTTGTGATTAAGGATGGAAAGATTCGACTTGTAAATGTGAAAAATCAAGATATGGTAACAAAGATTATTGATATGGTACCAGATGTAATCGATCGTTTTACAAAGGATCCAAAGAAGAAAAAAGAAGAACAAGAAATAAATGATAGGGCGTTTGAAATTCTAAATGGGAAAGAGGACGACTTAGAATAGAAATTTTAAAGTAAGTAACGCAGTAGAAAAAAATCATTTTCTGCTTGCATTATGTCTTAAATTCTGATAGAATAGTTTTGTTTGTAGGTCACAGTGTAATTTATGCACGATGCTGGCGGCTCTTAAGCAGGGAGACGCAAGGCCTAATTTAATTAAGGAGGTGCTTTTCAATGGCAAAATGTGCAGTTTGCGATAAAGGTGCTCACTTTGGTAAAGTTGTGAGCCATTCCAGAAGTCAGGTTTCTGGAAGATCCAACAAGATGTGGAAGTCCAATGTTAAATCTGTTCGTATTAAGGTTAACGGAGGAACACAGAAGATGTACGTATGTACTTCTTGTTTAAGAGACGGTAAAGTAGAACGTGCTTAATCCATATAAAAAGGGGTGTCATAATACTGACACCCTTTTTTGTTGTGTAGGAACTATTGTATATCATATGCAAAAACAATCTGTTGAGGTTTCATTGCTTGCAATGTGAGATATTTCCTAAGTCTCGTATCTTTGACTGTTCAATCTCTATAATAAAATGGTCTACTAACAACAAAAGAGATTATAGCCAAGAATAAGGAACAGGATGATAATACATATGGCCAAAAGACCATTGGTGATGAATAGCATAATTGTCATTCCGACAGCTATCCAAAAAAAGATGAAACCAAGCATTCTTTTCATAATCAAGCCTTATTTTAGCTGCTTTATACATATATATGCGATAAGTAGCATGTTATCCATCGAAGTGTGAGAAGAAGTTCTAATTCTAAAAGACACGAGTTTATGAACTTCTAAATTTAGTATGATTGAGTGAGGATAAATCTTCACTTAGGAAGTGAGACGTGCGTAATCCTAGGCAATCTTAGGATGCACAAAAGGATTGTAGGAATTAAGAAAAATGTGAAAGATGCACTCATTAAGATGCTATCAAAATTTTGTTTCTTTTTTTAATAAAACAGGTTATAATAGATTAATATG
>DPVV01000176.1:2256-8246 GCA_003526525.1 Lachnoclostridium phytofermentans
ACGTATGAATGGAACGATGTTTACCAAAATGGGTGAAATCGCTATAGATACGGATGTAATCGCCAAATATGCAGGCTCAAGTGCAATTGAGTGCTTCGGTGTTGTAGGTATGGCTTCCGTTAGCATGAAAGACGGCTTAGCAAAACTTTTACGGCGAGAAAGCTTAAATCATGGCGTTAACGTAGTTATTGAGGATAATGTTATGACGATTGATCTTCATATTATTGTTTCTTATGGCGTGAGTATATCTGCTGTTGCAGAAAATCTGATTAGCAATGTAAAATATAAAGTAGAGGAATTTGCGGGCCTTACAGTCGCAAAAATTAATATATTTGTTGAGGGCGTAAGAGTCATCGACTAGATTTAAGGAGGAGCAAACAAGTGACTTTGAATACGATTGATGCAAAACTTCTGCAGAAAATGTTTCTTGCAGGAGCAAAAAGCATCGAAGTGAAGAAGGAATACATTAATGAGCTGAACGTGTTTCCAGTTCCGGATGGCGATACAGGTACAAATATGACATTAACTATTATGTCAGCAGCGAAGGAGGTTAGTACTTTTGAAAACCCAACCGTTGAAGATTTGTGCAAAGCGATCTCAAGTGGGTCCTTACGTGGAGCTAGAGGTAATTCTGGTGTTATCTTATCTCAGCTATTTCGTGGATTGACAAAGGAAATTGTAGAACACAAGCAAATTAATGTTATTGTTTTAGCAAATGCATTCCAGAAAGCAGTCGAGACAGCGTACAAAGCAGTTATGAAGCCGAAGGAAGGTACCATTTTAACTGTTGCCAGAGGCGGTGCAGAAAGAGCAGCGGAGCTTGCAAATGAGACTACTGATTTAGTATACTTTGGAGCAGAAGTAATTAAGCGTATGGAGGAAGTTCTTGCTCGTACACCAGAGATGCTTCCAGTATTAAAGGAAGCAGGAGTAGTAGACTCTGGCGGACAGGGATTATTAGAGATAGTAAAAGGTGCATACGATGCAATGCTTGGTAAGAAAGTAGACATTACGATTACTCCAGCTACCACTAGTACACCATCCACTATGAGAAAAGTTGATGTTGAAAATATTGCTACAGCAGACATTAAGTTTGGCTATTGTACTGAATTTATTATCATGGTTGAGAAGGAATACAATGAGAAGAAAGAACATGAATTCAAGGGATATCTTGAATCTATTGGTGATTCCATTGTAGTTGTTTCTGACGATGATATTATTAAGGTTCACGTACATACGAATGATCCTGGACTTGCAATCCAGCGTGCATTGACGTATGGTTCGTTAACTAGAATGAAAATAGATAACATGAGAGAAGAGCATAATGAGCGTTTAATCGCCGATGCATCTGCTCAGGCTGCTAAAAATATAGAAACAGTTGAAGTAAAGAAAAAAGAACCTAGAAAACCAGTTGGTTTTGTAGCTGTATCGATTGGAGCGGGTATTAATGATATTTTCTCTGGTCTTGGAGTTGATTATTTGATTGAAGGTGGTCAAACCATGAATCCAAGTACCGAGGATATGTTAAATGCAATTGATAACGTAAATGCAGATACCATCTTTATTTTACCTAACAACAGCAACATTATTTTAGCTGCAGAACAAGCAAAAGATCTGACTGAGGATAAAGAAATAGTAGTTATCCCATCAAAAACAGTGCCTCAGGGCATCACAGCAATCATTAACTATGTCTTTGATAAATCAACAGAAGAAAATCAAAAGAGAATGATTGAAGAGATGACTCGTGTAAAGACTGGTCAGGTTACCTATGCGGTTCGTGATACAAATATTGATGGTAAAGAAATTAAACAAGGTAATATCATGGGTATTGGTGATAAGACTATTCTTTCCGTTGGAACTGATATAAGTGAAACAACACTTGAGCTAATCGAGAATTTAGTAGATGACGATTCTGAGTTAATAAGCTTATACTATGGTGCTGAAGTAACAGAAGAGGATGCAAATCAAATTGCAGACCAAATTACTGAGAAGTATCCAATGGTTGATGTTGAAATTCATATGGGTGGTCAGCCAATTTACTATTATGTATTATCAGTGGAATAACTAGATATTTTAAAATCATGTAAAAAAAGAAGTGTTATAAAAATCGTGTATTTGAACGGAAAATTTTTTCTTCAAATACACGATTTTTTTTGGGCTCTGTCTCTGTGTTGGGGTGGGGTTGGTTCCTGTTGTAAACCTATTTTTTTCTTCATAGACATAGTTGTTCGGTAGCCAAAAAAGTCATTGATCTCTTTTGGTCCGCTTCTGTTTTGCTTTTACTGTACATAACGTTTCGTAAAAAGGTTACACTTATTGGGTTATCTAATTGGGAATGATACTTGTAACTATAGGATAACTATGGTAGTATTTTTGTAATAAAAGTTTTAAGAAAGAAAGGGTTCATGCGATGCAGTTGACAGATTCCTTGGGAAAAATTAAGGGAATAGGGGAAAAAACAGAACTAAAATTTCATAAGCTATCGCTGTTTAGCGTGAATGATTTAATAGAGCATTATCCTCGCGGGTATGAAGTATATGAGATGCCAAAACCAATCAGTGGTGCTGTAGAAGGAACGACAATAGCGATTGAAGCTGGAATAGCTACGATTGCAGAAGTAAAGAAGATACGAAATCTTCAGATTATTACCTGCATGGTTCGTGACCCTTCTGGTATGATAAAACTAACATGGTTTAATCAGCCATTTTTAAAGAATACTTTACGTATGGGAGCAAGATTTATCTTTCGTGGCAAAGTGACAAGAAAGAATGGCTCCTTGGTGATCGCGCAGCCAAAGATTTATAAACAGGAAGAATATCGAATATTATTGAATGTAATGCAGCCGATTTATTCTTTGACCGAAGGTTTGACGAATCATGCGGTATCGAAAGCTGTGAATGTCGTATTAAGTCAGATCGATGATTTTAAAGAGTTTTTACCAAAATCTATTTTAAAAGAACAGAACTTAATATCAAGAAAAGCAGCAATAAAAGAAATACACTTCCCAAAGGCAAGAGATACGATGCTGGAAGCCAGAAGACGATTGGTCTTTGATGAATTTTTTCTATATACTGTTATATTACAAAGGATAAGGGAGAATAAAGGCAGTATTCTAAATGGATTTCTTATCAAAGAACAACAAGAGGTTTCCGAGCTTATAGCGAGTCTTCCATATGAATTAACGAATGCGCAGAAAAAAGTTTGGGAAGAGGTTAAAAAAGACCTCCTTAGTAACACCTCGATGAATCGCTTAATTCAAGGAGATGTTGGTTCTGGTAAGACAATACTGGCGGTTTTAGCCTTGTTACTTGTAGCAAAGAATGGGTATCAAGGTTGTTTTATGGTACCAACCGAAGTGTTAGCGAAGCAACACTTGGAAGCTCTTCAATCGAGCTTGTCAGGGTTTGATATTAAAATTGAATTATTAGTAGGTTCCATGACAGCCGCTATGAAACGTAACGCTTATCAGCGAATAGAAAGTCATGAAGTTGATATTATTGTGGGAACCCATGCTTTGATACAGGAGAAGGTTATTTACGATAATCTAGCGTTGGTTATTACAGACGAGCAACATCGTTTTGGAGTAAAGCAGCGAGAAAGTCTACTAAATAAGGGAGATAACCCGCATGTGCTTGTTATGAGTGCAACGCCAATTCCACGAACACTTGCGATTATTCTATATGGGGATCTTGATATCTCTGTGGTGGATGAATTGCCAGCAAATCGTTTACCAATAAAGAATTGTGTAGTAGATTCCAACTACCGAGAAACAGCCTATCGTTTTATCGGTAAGCAGATTTTAGAAGGCAGACAAGCCTATGTCATCTGCCCGATGGTGGAAGAAAGCGAAACAATAGAAGCGGAAAATGTTGTAGAATATACCGAAAAGTTAAAAGAGGCATTGCCTTCTATCAATGGAATTGAATATCTTCATGGTAAGATGAAACCGAAGGAAAAAGATGATATCATGGGGCGTTTTGCCTCAGGGGATATCAAAGTTCTGGTGTCCACAACAGTTGTGGAGGTAGGTGTTAATGTACCGAATGCGACAGTTATGATGATTGAGAATGCCGAACGATTTGGGTTAGCGCAGCTTCATCAGCTTCGCGGGCGTGTTGGAAGAGGAGCGCATCAGTCTTATTGCATTTTGGTAAGTGGCTCTAGTAGTAAGGAGACAATGGAGCGTCTTGAGATATTAAACAAATCAAATGACGGATTTTTTATAGCAAGTGAAGACTTAAAGCTTCGGGGGCCTGGTGATTTGTTTGGTATTAGACAAAGTGGTGATTTAGAATTTAAGATTGGCGACATTTATCAGGATGCTTCCGTTTTAAAGGCAGCAAATGAAGCTGCTAAGAATTTAACTGCGGAAGAATATCTTAGCTTATGTGATAATTATCCTGCACTTTCGGATAAGTTTGAGCGACTTGCGATGAGCACCTTATAACCTAGAGGCTAGATTTAGTTATCTTGTAATAGTAAATGTTCAATTTTAGTGAAAAAAGTGTTGGTAAAGGAAGGGAGTGTTACCCCCTTTCCTTTCCAATTGTTGTATAGTATAATAATAGAGTTTAGGAAAGAATTGTACGAAAGTATAGTTAAGATAGGAGGATACTCATTGACTGCAGTTTTATATCTGATGATATGTTTTGTCACAGGCTGTATGATATGCACCTTTGCATTTCCAAAGCTAAGGGAAATCACAACAAAGTCTTTTCGTGGCAATCCAATAGAATTAAATCAGTATTTTGTTTTATTACCAGCTTGGTTTATTTCTGGAACCATTCTAGTAACTTGGCTCGTCTATTTATTAGCACTTATTTTTAGAAATAAACCACAGCCGTTAATTTTTGCAAATGGAATCACTATGTCGATTTGTCTGGTGATTTCAGCGCTATATTTAATTCAAAAATTCTGGTCAAAAAAAGTACTTAAAATGGCGGATCGTGAAAATCCAGATCGCAAAAGGAGCTTAACAACCTCGGAATGGATTTTCTTAGCTTTTGTAGTCTTTTTGTCTATTCAGTTAATGTGGCAAACATTTTTCGTAGCACATGGAAAACTTTATGTTGGAAATTCTGTTTTTAGTGACTTTTCACCACACATTGGTATGATACGTTCGTTTTCTCATGGAAATAATTTTCCAACAACTTATTCCCATTTTGCTGGAAGCGATATCCGGTATCACTTTATGTTTCAGTTCTTAGTTGGAAACTTAGAATTTTTAGGTATGCGATTAGACTATGCTTTTAATATACCAAGTGCAATTGGTATGATTAGCACCTTTAGCTTACTATATGTTCTGGGATGTAAACTTGGTGGAAAACGTGCTATAGGTCTCCTAAGTTGCTTATTTTTTGCATTTCGAAGTTCACCTAGTTTATTTACGTATTTATCTGAGTTACCTAAAGGTACTGGTATCTTTGAAGCTCTAAAAGCAAATTCTTCATTTTTCTCGTACACCACTCATGAGGACTGGGGATTATGGAATCTAAATGTATACTGTAATCAGAGACATTTTGCATTCACGCTTCCAATTATGTTACTTATGTTGTTGCTATTCATACCACTTGCTTACGAAGGTTTATATCGTGCCTCGGAGGGAATGATCGTAGTTTCGAATAAAGTAAGTGAGAAGCAAAGTGTTAAATCGTTATTCGGTAAGGGAATAGAATTTGTAAAACTTCTTTTCTTACAATGGGAGGGTTGGAAGGTTAAGGATTTCAAGCTAGCAATTATGTCTGGGCTCATGATTGGTGCACTGGCATTTTGGAATGGAGCAGTTACGATTGGAATCTTATTGGTGCTGTTTGTATTAGCAATTGTCTCAGACCGTAGGCTGGAGCTTCTCATAACAGCTGTGATTGCAACAACACTATCCGTAATCCAATCCAAAGTTTTTATCTCCGGTTCTGCAATCGAGACCAATTATTTATTTGGTTTTATAGCGGAAAATCCGACTTTTTTTGGTAGTCTAGATTATTTAAAAC
>DPVV01000034.1:0-5903 GCA_003526525.1 Lachnoclostridium phytofermentans
TAGTATTTATTTAAATAACTGTATGAGGATTCACTAATTGTATTAATTTTACTATATAGCAGATTGTTATTCAAATAAGATTTCCTTGTATTTCAAGGAACATTAGGTTTTGAAGGGGTTATGTAAACTGGGTTATACAAACTGAGTTGGTATACACTTAAATTAGATATATCGGAATTTTAAGATTAATACTAAATGAAATAGCCTATTATTAACACTGATTGTATAGCAATTTTTCATGCAAAACAGTATAATTATATCATTGAAATTTACTGCTTCCTTGAAGCTGTCACTAAAAATCTATCGAAGGAAAATCATCAAAACATAACTATCATCTTATTAGTCACTAACTCCATTGTTATCAAACAAACGCTACAATGACGCGTTAGAAAGAAGGAAATCATGTATCCTGACCTTTACATAACAAATTACTGTGATAAGCGGTGTAAACCATTTCATAACCTTACTCAGTTAACCGAAAGCGAGGCATTTCTCCTTGCTACTGACTTATCACAGCATGTAGAATCTTCTTTTACTTCATTTAGTAGATTCCAAAAAAGTGATTTTCCCGGTTATTACAAGAAAAGAGTGCGTACAGAAAAATGGTTATACGATAGTTTTCTAAAATTAGGAGGGAAACCTAAAAACTCAAGTCCTTTATATTTTGTCTTAGGAGAAAGTACATATTTAGATTCATGGTATAAAAACGGGAGAAAGACTCAGCTTTTGTTAGATGATATCTCACAAACAGAGATAAGCTTTACAATTGGCGATAGTATGGGCATTATAGATTCCGATAATAGATTAGAACCGCTCAACAAAGATATGTTACATGATTTTTTACTAGAGAAGTCACAAGATATTTCTTCATTTCTTAATGACCTTAATAAAAACAATCGTTATATAGAAGTTCAACTTTGGAATGATTCCTATCTAACTTATCTAAAATAGAACCTGGAGGTGGTTATTATAAATGAGTAGCCATACAAAGTTAATTATACTTAGGGGCAATTCCGGAAGTGGAAAGTCGACAACCGCAAAAGCTTTACAAAAAAAGTTTGGTTATGGAACAATGCTAATTTCACAAGACGTAATCAGAAGAGAACTTTTATATGTAAAGGATGGAATCGATACGAAAGCAATTCCTCTTTTAATAGACCTTGCAGCATATGGAAGAAAAAATTGCGAAGTTGTAATCATTGAAGGGATTTTAAATGCAACATGGTATCAAGGATTATTTACTACGTTACTATCAGAATATGATAATAATATTTACGCTTATTATTTTGATTTACCATTTGAAGAAACGTTAATCCGACATATGAAAAAACCAAATTGTAATGATTTTGGGGAAGCTGAGATGAGAAAGTGGTGGATGGAAAAAGATTATATAGGAATTATAAAAGAGAAAATAATACGAAAAGAATTAAGCCTAGATGAGATTGTATCTATGATTTATTCTGATATAATAAGAGGTTATTAATTTATTTTATACTAAAAAAATTTGTACATAAATTAAAATTAAAAGGAAAATAGATAAGGGTCTTTCCATAAACCCAATCCATTTCTTTGATTATAAACCAGCTGAAAATAACACAGCTTCATTTTACAGTATCTAAAGTAATTACTATATGATACGCATTTTTATATTACCGGAGGTAGCATATGGAATACAATGAAGATTTCTGGAATGCATTGGATGAATTAGTTTCTTCTTCTGAAATCATTATCGATAGGCCGAAAAGCACCGTGCATCCCAAATACCCTGATTTTATTTATCATGTTGATTATGGATATCTAAAAGATACCTCTTCCATGGACGGTGGTGGAATTGATATATGGAGGGGTAGCATGGGTGAGCCCATCATTGATTCCATCATATGTACTGTTGATTTGTTTAAGAAGGATTCCGAAATTAAGATTCTGATAGGATGTACAGAAGAGGAAAAAATGCTCATATATCATACACATAATGACTCACATTATATGAAAGGAATTCTTATTAGAAGATCTAACTTTTAATATAGAGTATGACTCAAATTATATGTATGTGAAAGGAGTGCCAAATTAAAATAAGGGTGCTTTTACAGAATAGAGTTGATTACCCCTCTATTTTGTGAAAGCACCCTTATAGTTGTTTTCTAGCAACACACTTTATATAACTTATAAAAAATAACAAAAAACAAACCAAACAATCTATTCAACCGTTAAATCACTAAGATTTGCCTGCAAAAACTCTATGAGTTCTTCTCTTGGTATTAATAACTGACAGCCACGCACCCCAGCACTTACCGTAATTTCATCAAAAAGAATTGCTGTTTCATCTACGTAGGTTGGAAACTTCTTTTTCATACCAATTGGAGAGCAACCACCACGAATATATCCAGTAAGACCAAGAAGATCTTTTACAGGAACAAGCTCGATTTTCTTATCTCCAATCAAATTTGCGACCTTTTTTAGGTCAAGTTCTTCTGCTACCGGAATACAAAAGACGAGATATCCCTTTTTCTCCCCATGTGCCACTAGGGTTTTAAATACCTGTTCCACAGGCATCCCTATTTGATTCGCAACATGGACTCCAGCAAGATGGTCTTCCTCTACTTCATATTCCATCGCTTTGTATTCAATTCCAGCCTGAGTTAGCATACGCATAGCATTTGTAATTTTCATTTATTTCACCATTCCTGATCATTCCTCTTCGCATACCGCAAGTTCAGTATGCTTCATTTGTTCATGAAGAGGCTTTCGTACCTTCTTTCTTGTAATCTCTACAAGGTTTAGGGCAGTCATATCCACTAAGGTTGTTTTTATTGGATCTTTTATTAGATATTCTTCAAATACTCTTAGTAACTGTGTCTTCGCATCCTCCGATATCATATCGATAAAGTCAACAATAATAATTCCTGAGAGATTTCGCAGACGAATCTGCGCAGCTATTTCTTCTGCTGCCTCTAAGTTCACCTTTAAAAATGTTTCCTGAACGTTCTTTTTCTTTGATACTGCCTTACCAGTATTCACATCGATTACTGTTAAAGCTTCCGTTGGCTGAATAATTAAGGAACCGCCGCATGGAAGCCAAACTTTTTCTCGTAGCGCACGGGATAGTTTTGTTTCAATACTATAAAGTTTTGAAAGTGCTAATAGCTTATCTTGATAGAATGTAAGCTTCTCAATATCTTCTTTCTGATGCTCCGTCAGATATTCTTTGATTTCATCATATAAAGATAAATCGTCTGTAATGATAGCTTCTAAGTCCTTGGCAAAACCATCTCGAATCGCACATAAAAATGGTTGTAAGGTCTTATAAAGAAGCGAAAAACGATTTCTATAGATTCCATAGGTTAAGATGCGGTCGTATTGATTCTTTAACTGCTCTATTTCCTCCACAATCAAACCATCCTCTGCTTCCATCGCATTGGTTCTTAACACAAAACCATACTGTTCTCCAAGGAGAGGTGAAACCAAGCTTCTTAAGCTCTTTCTTTTCTGTTCCGAACCAATCTTTGTAGAGATTCCAATTGTTTTTGTTCCATGCATCAGAACTACATATTTTCCAGTGAAAGAAATACTTGTAGTTACAACTGGAGCCTTTGTTTTAATATCTTCTTTAATTACTTGCACCACTAATTCGTCCCCAATATTTACCTTATCGCTTGACTTCCCATTCGTAAAAATGGGATTTACAACATCGGCTAGAGGTAGATAGCACATCTTCTTATCTGATATTTCTACAAATGCAGCATTGATGTTTTTTACTATATTTTTAACTTTACCAATATAAATATTACCAAGAGATGATACCTCTTCCTCACGGTCGACATTTACCTGAATCATCTGATTGCCTTCATATAATGCAGTCACAATGTTATCATCCATTTTCGTAACAATCAGTTTACCACTCATAATAAGCCTTCCTTTACCTTACATTATTCCTACTTTACCTAATGGATCAAGCTTTAATGCATAGGATTCTTTTTGTTCCACAGCTAGAATCATTTCTTCAATAGTTTTTCCGTGGTCAGCAACATTTGCATAAGTCTCCATACGGTGATATTGAAATGCATATGCTTCAAATTTAATGCCATGTTTCTCACAAAATGCTTCCATGACAAGCTCAGGTTTTATGTTAATTACACTTCCTGTTGCTAAGCATAAAAACACACGAATGCCATTTTCATAAGTATCTGCATGTTCTATTCCATTCACTGAATTCGTAACCTTAAGTTCTTTTCCTGCGGAAAGAAATTCTTCTTCTGTGATTCCATAAAGGAAAATATAAGGACGGATGTCCATTTCCTTTTCACTCTTCTTTGTCTTTTTATTGATTACGATCTGATTCTGACGATAGAACTCATCAAATAATTTATGAAACTCATCTTTATCTAGTATTTGCCCATTTTCTTTCTTTAACTCATAACCATCTTTTAAGGAGACTAAATAATCTGCCGCTGCCACAAGTGACATCGCTGTCTCTCTCTTCTGATTTGGTAAAGGCTCTTTTAAAATCTTAGCTTCTGTTACCGCAAATCCTTCATTCATAACGGCATTTAAACTCTTTATAATAGCTTCCTCAGTTTCAATCACATTAAAATCAACGTCCACATACTCGCCATCACTGGTTAAACCAACACCAAGCGGTGCTGCAAAAGACATGATCTGATGCGGATTAAAACCCTGGCTATAAGCTATATCGATTCCTGCTCGTCTATTAGCTTTTTGAAAATAGCGCATTACGTCTAAGTGGCCGATGAATTTTACCACACCATATTTCGAAAATTTTATTCTTACTTTCATTTGATTAATCCCTTCCTATCAATAAACTATATAAATTGAACTTTAGTTCTCTACTGTTTCAGATGTGAAAATGCTTGCGTATATGGCATTTTTATACTTGAAACAATGTAGAAAACTTAGCAATTTATATTGTTGTTTCCTGTATGGGCCTCAAAGCATATTCCACCTTGAAAAGTCGCTGCACCACAGCCAGAGCAAGACATCTTACAGTTTGGGGTTACCGTTTCTTCTACTGCACGATCATATTCTTTACGAAGGAATTTCTTCGTAACACCAATATCAATAAAGTCCCAAGGGAAAATTTCATCAGCTTCACGCTCTCTGCTCGTATAGAATGGGATATCTACGCCATTTTCCTTAAATACTTCCATCCAGGTATCATATTTAAAATACTCAGACCAAGCATCGTAAATACATCCCTTTTGATATGCATCGTAAATGGATTTCGAAATTTTACGATCACCTCGTGCAAATATACCTTCAAGAATCGTAACCTCTGCATCATGCCAATTATAACGAATACTCTTATAATTTAATTGTTCTTTCATCTTACCATTTAAGAAACGCTGCTTTTCTAGGTATTCTTCTCTGGTTACCATTCTTGACCACTGGAATGGGGTAAATGGCTTTGGAACAAAGAAAGAGGTACTTGCAGTAATCTGCACTTTACCATTTCTCTCTTCTTTTGGTATGGTATAATATTCTCTTGCTATCTGATTGGAAATCGTAGCAATTCCTTCAATATCTTCCATTGTTTCCGTTGGAAGACCTAGCATAAAATAAAGTTTCACTTTATTCCATCCCGCAAGGAATGCATCCATCGCTCCTTTTAAAATCACTTCTTCGGTGAGTCCTTTATTAATTACGTCACGAAGACGCTGAGAACCTGCCTCTGGTGCAAAGGTAAGACTACTCTTTTTGATATCCTGTACCTTGCTCATAACATCAAGTGCGAACGCATCAATACGAAGAGATGGAAGAGAAATATTCACACCGTTCTTCTTAAACTCATCGATTAAGAAATAAACGAGTTCCTGAAGCTTATCATAATCACTGGAACTTAAAGAACTAAGAGATATTTCTTCATGTCCTGTGGATTCAATCATATC
>DPVV01000034.1:6070-7265 GCA_003526525.1 Lachnoclostridium phytofermentans
CCTGTGGATTCAATCATATCTTTTGCTAAGTCTTTTAAATAATCAACGTCTCTTTGTCTTGTTGGTCGATATAACATACCAGCCTGACAAAAACGACATCCACGAATACATCCACGCTGAATTTCAAGTACCACACGATCCTGAATTGATTTAATATAAGGTACTAACGGTTTCCTAGGATAATACGTATCACTAACATTCATCACTACCTGTTTCTTAACCTTATCTTTCGCAAACTCATTATTCGGAGTCATAGATGCAATGGTTCCATCCTCCTTATAAGACACTTCATAGAAAGCTGGCACATAGATACCCTCAATTTGTGCAACACGCTTTAAGTAGTCTGCTCTACTGCCACCTGCTGCCTTGTTCTCCTTATATGCATCTAGTACCTGATCGTATACGGTTTCTCCTTCTCCGATGTAAAACATATCAAAGAAATCTGCAATCGGTTCTGGGTTATAGGAACATGGACCACCACCAATCACGATTGGATCCTCCTCTGTTCTATCTTTTGCATAGATTGGAATGCCTGATAAATCTAAGATTTGTAGGATGTTGGTATAGCACATCTCATATTGTAGTGTAATACCTAGAAAGTTAAAATCCTTTATCGGATCCTGAGACTCAAGAGCAAACAATGGTATGTTCTTCTCTCTCATAATCTTGTCCAAATCCATCCATGGAGAATATACACGTTCGCAATACGTATCCTCTCTTTGATTAAACATATCATAAAGAATCTGAATACCAAGGTGTGACATACCTACTTCGTATACGTCAGGAAAACACATACAAAAACGGATATCTACCTTTTCCTTATCTTTAACCACCATATTTACTTCGTTACCGATATAACGCGCTGGCTTATCTATCGTTAATAATATTTCATCGGATAATGCTAGTTTTTTCATTAAAATCCTCCATTCTGGCGCCGTATGAATTTGAGCGTCAGCACTATATAAAAAGTAGGCATCAAATCATCTGCCAAAGCCTGTCCTAATTTTTAGTCCGTTATTCATTATAACAAAAAAGAGTGGAGATATCCACCCTTTCATTGAAACGTATTTTTACTTTTCTATTTGCGAATCATTTTTATCAGATTGGAATAACTCTGTTAGCTTCTGTTCTAAAGATTCTACATACTTATTATTTCTAACCTCTTCTATGATACTATCTGTGTTTTGACCAAACA
>DPVV01000036.1 GCA_003526525.1 Lachnoclostridium phytofermentans
CCTCTTTTTAAATTATTTACTTTCTTTTTAGTCCTACGGAAACAGCATCTCACCTATATGCCCTTCTCTTATTTTATAGCATTTTATCCATTAGGAATTGAAGCTGCATCTTCTCTATCTGTCATCCAAAACAAATCTTACAATAATTCTGAAAGCTCATTTTGATAAACCATTGTTAGCTCATGTAAAGCTCTTGTTGCAGCTACATAAAGAAGTTTTGCGTTCGCATCATTTTTCTCATAACTCTCTTGATTTGGATTCCATAACAGAACTGTATCAAATTCAAGACCTTTAGTTAATTGAATCGGAAGTACCATAACTCCTTTTGAAAATACTGCATTTTCTAAGCTACCTTCCATAACCTCCATCTGTTTACCAAGAAGTTTACTTACCACTTCTGTACTCTCACTATCTTTACAGATAACAGTGATTGTATCATATCCATTCTCCTGCCAAGACTTAATAATTCTTACCGCATTTGATACCATCTCTGATTCCTTTGTCACCTGAAGTTTAGCAACCACAGCTCCATGACGGATAATTGGTTCTACTTGATACGTAGGGAACGAACAATGTGATAAGATACTGGTCGCATAATTTGAGATTTCTATTGTATTACGATAACTCTTCGCTAATACACCAAAGGTATCTCGATCCTTGTTAAACACCTCTTGTTTCAATGATTCCCAGTCATTCATACCAGAATCATAATTAATATTCTGAGAAACGTCTCCCATTACTGTAAATGTACAACGAGGAAGTACATAACGTAAAACACCGAATACCATAGCACCATAATCTTGGGCTTCATCGACTACAACATGCTTTGCATCTTCCATGTCCTCTGTGAGTACCATGCGTCGTTTGATATACAACAACGCTGCTAAATCATAAACATCTACCTCTTTTTTGGATAGATTTAAAATACAATCATTGATTCCAAGTTGTTCCTCTCCTTCGGTTTTTGTAAGCATCCATTGTAAGAATTCTTGATAGAGAGTGATAATCGAATATTTCCACTTCTTTGGACCGTAATAATTGTTAAATTGCTTAATCGCCGCTTTTCTTTCTTCTTTTTCATATTCATAATCTCTACCGGTAAAGTAGTTCTTAATTTTATTCAGAGCTCTTTCATTTAACATAGTGATTTTCGCATGTGTTGACCACCTCTGATTGTTTTTCATAAAATCATCAAATGCTTCTTCTGAAAAAAGAACTTCCTCCTCATAGACTACTGTTTTTCTAGGAATCATTTCAATTTCTCTCTGATTTAAATAAGTCTTTAGCTCCTTTAGGTAGGATAATGACCCTTTTCGCTCTGCAAATTTTTTATATTCTTTCTTATTCTTTTGATTGTGAGATATTATTTTATACTTTTCTTCAATAATCTCTTCATCTAATAAGAATAAACAAAACTGCTCTAGCGTCTTCTGATTAATTCCGTAAACATCAAGGTCAGGTAATACACTTGTGATATAATCTAATAAGATTCGGTTACTACCTATAATGAAGAACTCCTTTGGTCGAAACTTCTCCGGATAGTTATAAAGAATATAGGAGATCCGATGCATCGCAACCGTAGTCTTACCACTTCCGGCAACCCCTTGCACAACAACATTATGAAAAGGGGATTGCCTTATAATATCATTCTGTTCCTTCTGTATCGTTGCAATAATCTCACCTAATACCGCTTCTTTATTCTTTGCGAGATACTTCGTTAATAGCTCATCATTGGCAACAACCTCAGAATCATAAAAATCAAGCAATTTATCTTTCTCAACCTCATAAGTTCTCTTAAGGTTAAGCGTTATCTCTCTTAACTCTCCTTCTGGAACTCTATAGTTACATCCTCCTACCTCACTTTCATAATATACACTGGAAATCGGTGCCCTCCAGTCGATTACTTCTATCTCAGTAGCACTTTTCATGACACCGTTCTTCCCTAAATATAAGGTACTCTTTTTGTCATCTTCATGATCCAGATAATCAATTCGCCCAAAATAAGGCTTCTGTAGCGCTTTTCGGTTTTTATTCAGTGCCATCTTAATACTTCCATGCATGGTCATTGTATTCGATAACTCTGTATAAATCTCTGGGCTATCATCATGATAATGGTCATACATTTCTTTTATATCACCCGCAAGTATCGCTTCTTGTTTCGCATATTTCTCAATATTTTGTTCGATTACGTTCACACATTCTTTTAAATGTTGCTCTTCATACTCTCTGCTATAACGATCTAATTCCATATTTTCTCCATTCCTGCGCTGCTTTCTATACATTGTAGCGCCCTATTCCTTCTTCCAAATGCAACTCAAATACAACTCAAATGCAACTCAAACGCAACGTTTTCGAATTTTTGTACACTGATTTCCCTTCTGATAAAAATTTTAACAGAAAAAAAAATTAATACTAGACTTATAATTTAAGATGTGGTAAGATAGATAATGTAGTATAGCTAAAAATCAGATGTGAGCATGATTTATCATTATAACATGAAAAGCTACTACTTAAACTATGACGATTTAAGGCATGCAAATTTATTGCATGCCTTTTTTATATGTTATTAATATATTGTTTATCGATATGCTTACAAGTACTCCCCAAGCTCGCTTACTGTAGCCATTAGACTACTTGCCTGAGAAGCACCCAATCTAACGTGGTGGGAGCATTCCTACAATGCTACACACTCTGAAACTTTAGACAACTTTCTTGTAGGCACTGCCCAAAGGCATGCATTCTTTATAATCTTTCGTACCTGCGGATGATAAAATGATGGATTTGTCTCGTGGCCAGGCTGGAAGAAAAAGATTTTGCCATTTCCCCTTGTAAAAGTACATCCGCTTCGACATACCTCTCCATTACTAAACCAGCCAAGGAAAATAATATCATCTGGTTTTGGAATATCCATGAATTCACCATAGCTCTCTTCTATAGATAATTCAAACCTATCCTCAATTCCCTCTGCAATTGGATGGGTAGGGTTACAACAAACCACTAATTCCTTAACATCATGATGATATCGAAAAGTACAAGTTGTTCCCATCAAAGAAGTAAATGCCTTACAACCGATAGCAGAATGCAGTACAATAAAACCCATTCCTCGTAGTACGTGTTCTTTTACTCTCTTTGCTATCTCATCCGGAAACTCATGGTTACCTCCATGTGACCAGTAAATGAGTACATCTGTTTTCTCTAAAATTTCCTCTGTTAAACCACATTCCTCATCATATAAAGAACCAATGGTTAGCAGGTTAGCATTCTCCATTTCTGATACAATATCACGTAATACTCCTCCTATTCCATCTGGATATACCGTTAGCACTTCAGGTTTTCTTTTTTCATCTCTTCCTTCATTAAAAATTGTTATGTTCATATTATATTTTAGCCGTAGAATTTGCTATACAATGTATCTAACTTTTGATGTAATGTATCTAAGATGTAATATATCCAACGATAGTTCTATAGTTTCTTAAAAGTTTTCATATGAAAAATAAGAATAAATTTCTACGACTTCTCCTTTCACTATTTCCTTCATTTGCTTGTAACACATAAACTACTATGTTAAAATTATTGGCAAGAATGCGTTATCAATGTAACAAGAAAAAGTACCCTTTACGAACTTTTCCTTGTCTTGAAT
>DPVV01000035.1 GCA_003526525.1 Lachnoclostridium phytofermentans
GTAGTGGCAATGAGGTTATGAGCAAGTAGCTAAGCGGATTGCGAATATCCGCTTTGACTCTATTATTACTTATAAATTATAAAAAATTATATTTATTTGAGAGGATGGAAAATCATGAGTGAAGCAAAGAAGAGAATTTTAACTGGTGACCGTACGACAGGAAAACTTCATCTTGGACATTATGTGGGAAGTCTTTCCCAGCGAGTTGAGTTACAAGATGAATACGATACTTTTATTTTATTAGCTGATATACAAGCCTTAACAACGCATTTTGAAAGACCGGAATTAATTAATTCTAGTATTTACGATGTTGCGATGGATAATTTATCGGTTGGCCTGGATCCAAATAAGGTTACAATATTTCAACAATCCCAGATCAAAGCGATTGCAGAATTAACTATTTTTTATTCTATGTTTGTATCTGTGAATGTACTTCGTCATAACCCGACGATAAAAACAGAGGCTGCTAATTATGGATACGAAGATTTAACGTATGGTTTCCTTGGATATCCAGTGAGTCAGTCAGCAGATATCACTTTCTGTAATGCAGACTTAGTTCCTGTAGGAGAAGATCAGCTCCCACATATGGAGATGACAAGAAAGATCGTGCGTCGTTTTAATGATTTATATGGTGAGACATTACATGAGCCAAAAGCAAAACTTAGTTCTTGTTCAAGACTAATTGGATTAGATGGAAACGCAAAGATGGGTAAGAGTCTTGGCAATGCGATTTACCTTTCCGATGATATGAAAACTGTAAATGAGAAAATAAGAAATGCGGTTACTGATCCAAATCGTATTACATTAAAAGACCCTGGAACTCCAGAAATTTGTGTTGTCCAAGCATATCATAAGGTATTTAACCCTACGGAGCATGAGGATGTCTGCAATCGATGTCGTACAGCTACGATTGGTTGCGTTGCTTGTAAGAAGCGTTTGGCTGAAAAGATTAATGAGCTGCTTGATCCATTCCGTGAAAGACGTGCTTATTATGAAGCGCATAGATCAGAAGTAAAAGAGATTATAATGGCTGGTAGTGAAAAGGCAAATAAAATCGGAGAGGAAACGGTTGCTAAGGTTAAAAAGGCAATGTGCGTGTCCATCGATTAATCTTGATAAGACAAGATGAAGTGGCAAGATGATCCACTTGTCAATAAAAAAAGGGAGCTGTTGTAACCGTATTTATTCACTTTAAATAGATACCATGACAACAGCTCCTTTCTTATTAGTATATGATAAGGAAATGCTCGTAAATCGTGCTTTTTCTTGTTATTTCGTAGTGTCAATTAATTCTTTGTTTTACATTAAGACAGTGGGCTTACATAGGTAAATTACTACTAAAAACTTTGATGTATATTCTAATTCTGTTCCTAATATATTAGCTTATAAGGTAATACAAGCTATAGGGAAAATTACTTAAACTTAAATTTGTGCCATATTATTCATGACTTGGAAAGGTTCGCGTAGCGTGCTTTTTCTTGTATTGGCGAAGACTTCAAAAGCGCATAAAGCTTGTGCCAGAATGGGGGATAGAATGCAGAAAAAGGATTGGATAAAAAAACTGATATTAGCAGGGATTTGTGTTGTTATATTTATCATACTTTTATTTCGTAATATTTTAGGAGGAGCAGGGGATAACGATAGTGGTGAACGGTCTAAATCCCTCTATGGGGAGCGCATTACCCGAGCGGAAGCAATTCGTCTCTTTAGTTACCTTTTCTATGACTCGGAAGGAAGAAAAGGATTATCTTTCCTTAGTGAATATACTGATGTTTCAGCAAAAGATGAGTATAGCGAGTATTTGAATGCTGCAATTAATGCTGGGTTTATAAGTAACGGGGCAAATGAGGATAAGAAAGCAAGGCTGTCAGAGAACATTACATGTGGTGAATTTCGAGACATGCTATTTACAATAACGGATCTTTATGAAATGGATTACAATAAGTTAAAGAAGACCTTCCCAGAGAGATTTTCTACAGTAAGAGAAAAGGACGAACTGTTACTTTCGGAGTTTATCCCTATTTACGAATCGATGATTTCGATGTTAAAAGGAAAGACGAAGCTTTCTTCTAGGGAACTTTATTTTATTGGTAGCTTGCCTGAAACAGGAGAGGTTTTGCTAGCGCAGGATGGAAATCAATATCATACTACATATTTTCGTAACTATGAAGATCTGTTCCAGTCGGAGCAGGAATCTCCTAAAGGGGCAATTCCATTTCGAGGGAAGGAAGATTCTGAAGAATATGTGGGGAAATATCTTTCTGTGTTAACTTGTTCCAATGAATTAGCCTACGTGAAATCTCAGATAGACAAGCCAGTTGTTTTAAAGAATGTTTATATGATAGAGGGAAAAGATAAGGAAATAAAAATCTTTCTCTCAGGAATAACAAGAACATTTGAAACAAGTCTTACCCTTTCGGACAGTTTTACGGAGAAAGTTGGAGATATCACATTAACCAATGGAATGATAACCGGGGTAATAATAAAACCAGATATCATAAGAGGAAAGGTTTTAGTTATTGGCAAAAAAGAGATTGAAGTAGAAGGTTATGGAGTGCTGCCACTTGATGAAGACTACCGAATATACAAGCTTTTTGGCGAGATGGAGATGGAAAAAACCAATAACATCTTAGTGGGATATAGTGTTACAGACTTTGTTGTATCAGAAGGGAAAATATGTGCAGCATTAATTCGAGATCAAATCAAAGCAGAAAATATAAGAGTATTAATTAATACGAGTAATTATCAAAGTATTTATCACGAGTCGCTTTCCTTTACGGTTGATTGCCCATTTACCGTTGACAATGGGGAAGAGACTGTACGTTATGATAAAGATGAGGAGATTACCGTATCAAAAGATAGTAAGCTTATGGTCAAAGGCCGAATTAAGATTACACCATTAGAAGAACATGGGAAAGTAGCACTTTTGAATGTAAAACGTAATCTAGGTGTACCTAGATACCGGGGAACTGTAGAAATCTCGACGAATGAAAAAGGACTCATCGTGATAAACGAACTTAGTATTGAAGAATACTTATATGCTGTTGTACCGAGTGAAATGCCGGTAAGTTACGGAAATGTTGCCTTAAAAGTTCAGGCAGTTTGTGCAAGAAGTTATGCCTTTAACCAACTTTATGCCAATAAATATAGTGCTTATGGTGCTCATGTCGATGATAGCGTAAGCTGCCAAGTATACAATAATGTGGCAGAAAATGAAGCGTCTATTATGGCAGTAAAAGATACTTATGGGAAGGTGTTAACGCAAGGTGGAAAAGTAATAACAGCTTACTATTTTTCAACCTCTTGTGGGCATACCGCTAGTATCGAGGATGTTTGGCAGGATGCAAAGCCAACGAAATATTTAACAGGGAATCTTCAAACTGATGAAAATATAACGGTTGATTTTTCGAACGAAGAGGTATTTCGGAACTTCCTAGCAAAGGATACAGTAGCAGTAATAGCGGAAGGTACTAAAAAAGTAGAACCTGTAGCAACCTACGACAGCGGATTCTTAATGTATCGCTGGAATGTGACTATGGATACTGCTACATTAAGCAAACAGATTAACACTTATTTAGCAGATTGCTATAACAGTAATAAAACATCGATCTTAACCTATGTAACCTCACAAGAGTTAAATGATGCAACTGAAATACCAGGAGCAACCATCGTGGAAGGAAAAGTCTTTAAAAGTATACCGGTATCAAAAGTTGGTACGGTGACAGATATGAAGGTTATTACGAGGGGAACCAGTGGAATAATAAAAGAGTTGCTTATTAAGGGGACGGAGAATACGGTATTAGTAAGATATCAAACGAACATACGTAAATTATTAGCACCGGTTGCAACAGAGGTGGTGAGACTGGATGGTAGTACCGTAAATGGAATGTCTTTATTACCAAGCGCATTCTTTGTCATTGATAAGGGTAGCAAGGATTC
>DPVV01000105.1:0-5210 GCA_003526525.1 Lachnoclostridium phytofermentans
ATATTCCCCTGTTTTATGTATTAGTGTAAATAGTTCAGGGATTTTTTGAGGTTTCTATATTGGTCTACCCTTGTTGCATGCACATTATAGCATACAAAAATTAAGAATGAAATAGGTCTTTTTGGAAGGTGAAGGGAATCAGATAAAATGTGAATTATGTGGATAATGTGGATAAAGTAGTGGATGAATTTTAGGGAAAAATGGGACATGATTAAAAAAGTGGCTTAAACAAAGGGTTTTTACGAAATGGGTCGTTTCTTGTAGAATTTTAAGAAATAAGAGAAAAATCCACAACCCTATCGGATAATAAATGTTGATAAGGTTGTGGATAATGTGGATAACTATTTCTGAAGTAGAGATTCTCCAATAGATACAACGTCTCCGGCGCCCATGGTTATCAACAAGTCACCGTTGGTACAATGTTCTAATAAAAATTTTTTTATCTCTGAAAAATCTGATATATAGTAAGCTTCTTTCCCTATCTTAAGTAGTTCGTTCTGAATATCCTTCGATGAAATATCACCTGGATTCTCTTCCCTAGCGGCATAGATATCAGCAAGGACTATTTTATCAGCTAGGGCAAGCGATGTTGTGAAATCATTAAAAAAGGATTTTGTTCGTGTGTAAGTGTGCGGTTGGAAGACACACCAAATATCTTTATGAGGATAGGATGCTGCAGCAGTTAAGGTTGCTTTAATCTCTGAAGGATGGTGGGCATAATCATCTACGATTGTAATTCCATTTAGTACACCCTTACGCTCAAAGCGTCGTTCGGTTCCCTTATAAGCTAAAAGTGCCTTTTTAATTGCAGACATAGAACCGCCAAGGGCATCCACAAGAGATATCGCTGCCAAAGAGTTTAATACATTGTGATCACCAATGACACCCAGCTTAATACCATCTACAAACTTACCATGCTTATATAAGTCGTAGCTGCGAAGACCAAAATCATCGCTGGTAACATTGCAGGCAGCATAATCATAACGATCTTTATTTTGCTCAAGCTCTTTTTCTGAGGAAAACATACCATAAGTAATAACGTTACAAGAGAGGTCTTTTGTTAGTTCCTCATATCGGTCAATTCCACCCCAGATTACTAAGTTTCCATAGTCAGGAAGTTTTTTTGCGAAGGTATGAAAAGAATTTCTAATGTCTTCAATATCTTTAAAGAAGTCTAAATGCTCTGCCTCTATATTAAGAATAATAGCATGTGCAGGATTAAAACTTAAGAAGCTATTTTTATATTCACAGGATTCAACAATAAAATTTTCGGAATGACCAATACGAATATTACCTTCAATATTATCAAGAATACCACCAACCGATATGGTTGGATCAAAATTCCCTTCTAGCATCATTAAAGAAACCATTGAAGTTGTGGTTGTCTTTCCATGAGTACCGGAAACACCGATGGCATTTTTATATTGTAGCATTACCTGACCTAAGAAGTCAGCACGATCTAGCATCGGTATGTTATGTTTTTGAACAGCTTGGTATTCTATATTATCAGATTTTACTGCAGCAGTATATACTACAAGGTCGATATTATCTGTGATATTTTCTGCCTTCTGTCCAATAAAAATGGTAATGCCTAAATGTCTTAATCGATCCACAATTTTGCTATCCTTTGCGTCTGACCCGCTAACAGTAAAACCTTTGGTATGTAGTAGCTCAGCAAGGCCGCTCATACTAATGCCTCCGATACCGATAAAGTGTACGTGAATCGGTTTGGTAAAGTCAATGTGATACATATAGAATGTCCTCCAGTCTTTATAAAAAGCGGAATGAGAAAGACCGCTCTAATGCAGGAAACAATAATTCCTGATATAATACTTATGCTATAATTAAGAAAACGGTGTCTCTAGTACGAGGCCTATTTTACCTTTGCATGAGAATTTTCATACAGAAATCACAGGAAAGTGCAATCACTGTATTTACTTGCTATTATAACCGATTTGTATGAAATTACAATCGTTCCCTGGAAAATAGCAAATATAGGTAGAGACCTATTAAGAGAAATTGCATTAGAATATTAAAGTTAGATAGGAAATTGGAAGAGTTTGTTATATAATATGACAATAAGGGGCAGAGTATTACGTTAATGGACAAGGAGTATTAAGGATACAATATGAAATTTGTTAAATTGTTTTGCTAAAATGATAAAAATATCGCGATTATTTCGTAAAAAATAGGCTAGAATAGCTATGAAAATTGTAGAAAAATAGATGATTTGATAATTTAAACATTAATTAATAAAATCAAAGAAAAAAACTAGTAAATATATTCACAACTTGGTAATAAAATGTTATAATGGAAATATAAAACAGCAAGAGGTGGTGGCATGATTAAAAAAGAAATGATCGCAATGCTATTAGCTGGTGGACAAGGCTCACGTTTGGGAGTGCTTACCTCGAATATTGCAAAGCCGGCAGTCACATTTGGCGGTAAGTATCGTATTATTGATTTCCCACTAAGCAATTGCATTAATTCTGGAGTAGATACGGTAGGTGTATTAACACAATATCAACCTCTACGTTTGAATACGCATATCGGGATTGGTATCCCGTGGGATTTGGATCGTAACATTGGTGGGGTATCTATATTACCACCTTATGAGAAAAGTACAAATGCAGAATGGTATACTGGTACTGCTAACGCGATTTATCAGAACCTAAAATACATGGAGTATTACAATCCAGAATATGTTCTTATTCTTGGCGGTGATCATATCTATAAGATGGATTATGAGGTCATGTTGGAATTTCACAAGAATAAGAATGCGGATATCACACTTGCGACCATACCAGTTCCGATGGAGGAAGCATCACGATTTGGTGTGGTTATAACAGACGAAGACAATCGGATTCGTGAATTTGAAGAAAAGCCAGCGAAGCCAAGAAGTAATCTGGCTTCGATGGGAATCTACATATTTAACTGGGAGATACTAAAAGAGGCTCTCATTAATTTATCAGAACAAAAAGGGTGTGACTTTGGGAAACATATTATCCCGTATTGTCATGAACGTGGTAATCGTGTATTTGCTTATGAATATAACGGTTATTGGAAGGATGTTGGCACCTTAACCTCTTACTGGGAATCTAATATGGAACTAATAGATCTTGTTCCAGAATTTAATCTCTATGAAGAGTTTTGGAAAATCTACACGAAGAGTGATGTAATACCACCACAGTACATTGCAGGACAAGCGGTGGTAGAGCGTTGTATTATTGGCGAAGGTGCAGAAATTTATGGAGAGGTATACAATTCTGTCATCGGTCCTGGCGTTTTTATTGAAGTAGGTGCAATTGTCCGAGATTCAATTATTATGAAATCAACAGTAATTGGAAGAAACACGAAAGTGAATAAAGCGATAATTGCAGAGAACTGTGTCATCGGAGCAGACTGTGAGCTTGGTGCATTTGAAGAGATACCAAACGTTTTATATCCAAACATCTATTGTGATGGTTTAGTAACGATTGGAGAAGAAAGCGTGATACCGGAAGGTATAACGATTGGTAAAAATACAGCAATCTCTGGTAAAACTTATAAGGAAGACTACAAAGAGGGGTCTCTTTTTAGTGGACAATGCTTAATTAAGGCAGGTGGCATGGTATGAGGGCAATAGGAATTGTACTAGCTGGCGGAAACAGTAAAAGGATGAGAGAGCTATCAAACAAAAGAGCGATAGCAGCGATGCCAATTGCTGGGAGTTACCGAAGCATCGATTTTACCTTAAGTAATATGTCAAATTCACATGTACAAAAAGTTGCAGTTTTAACACAGTATAACTCAAGATCGTTGAATGAACATTTAAGTTCGTCAAAATGGTGGGATTTTGGTAGAAAGCAAGGAGGATTATTTTTATTTACTCCGACAATAACAGTAGATAATGGGTTTTGGTATCGTGGTACAGCAGATGCGATATACCAGAATTTAAACTTTTTAAAAAATAGCCATGAACCATATGTTGTAATCGCTTCTGGAGATGGAATCTATAAATTGGATTACAATAAAGTGTTAGAGTACCACATCGCTAAGAAGGCGGATATTACAGTAGTAACAAAGAGGCTACCAAGTGAGGATCAGAACAATCGATTTGGGTGCATCCAGATCGATGAGGATAACCGAATTGTTGAATTTGAGGAAAAACCATTGATTCCAGTATCCTCTCTCGTATCTATTGGCGTATATGTTATTCGTAGAAGGCAGCTAATAGAACTAATTGAAAAAGCGGCACTAGAAGAACGTCATGACTTTGTTTCAGATATCTTAATAAGGTATAAGAGTCTGAAGAGGATTTACTCCTATGAGATTGACAGCTATTGGAGCAATATTGCTTGTGCCGATTCCTATTACAAGACCAATATGGATTTCTTAAATATAGACATAAGGGACTACTTTTTTAAACGGTATCCGGATGTGTATTCTAAGATTGATGACCTACCACCAGCTAAATATAACGCTTCGTCGGTAGTTAAGAATAGCTTAGTTTCCAGCGGATGTATTATCAATGGCGTGGTGGAAAATTCCGTGCTATTTAAAAAGGTATATGTAGGAAACAACTGCACCATAAAGAACTCCATAGTTCTTAATGATGTACATATTGGTGACAATACTTACATTGAGAATTGTATTGTTGAGAGTCGTGATACGATTCAGTCGAACACGACTCATATCGGAGAAGAAGGAAATGTTAAGATTGTCATTGAAAAAAATGACCGTTATGTATTATAGGAAGTCATTTCTGGTCAACTGACAAAAGAATGAGTGCTAAAGGGGGATGCTGTATGCAGATCACGGATGTAAGAGTACGTAGGGTTAGTAAGGATGGTAAGATGAAGGCAGTAGTTTCAATTACCTTAGACAATGAATTTGTAGTACATGACATTAAGGTAATTGAAGGAGAGAAGGGGCTCTTCATTGCAATGCCTAGTCGAAAAGCTGGAGATGGGGAGTATCGGGACATCGCACATCCGATCAACTCTACCACAAGAGATAAGATTCAGAGTATTATACTAGAAAAATACGAACTCGCTGCCTTGGAAGGTAATATAGAAGAGGCAGAATAGATTAACTAGCTAAGGAGCTAAATTAAACTGTTTAAAAAAGTTACATATGTCCCAAAAATACAGCTGCCAAAGAAAATGGCAGCTATATTTTTAGGATTACCCGCCACGTAGTGGCAATGAGGTTATGAGCAAGTAGCGTAA
>DPVV01000105.1:5476-7258 GCA_003526525.1 Lachnoclostridium phytofermentans
GCAAGTAGCGTAAGCTGATTGCGAATATCCGCTTTGATTCAGAAGGCTGAACGGTTGTAAATAAAAAAAACTTTGGGAATGAAAACTTATTGAAACTTTTTGGAGAATAGGGTACTCTATATATAAAGAGGGAGTTTTTTATAGAAAAATTTTTTGTGCCTTTTAGGTACCAATTGGAATAAAAAAGGCATGAAAGCTTGCAAAAGGTTCTCGTAGAGGGCATTAAATGAGGTGAGCACTTGTCCCTCAAGGAACATACAAAAGATTAAAATCACGCAAAAGTAGGTGTGACAATTCCCCTAGTAATTATGTATGTAGTAACGAAAAATACGAAAGTGTATAAAGTAATGTAGGTAGTAGATCCCTAACAAAATTAAACTAGCTATGAAAGACATTATAAGCATAGTGGATTTACAGGATTTACCAATGTTCTAATTAGACAAAGAAACATCCTTTTGACGCTTACAAAGATGTTACAGTAATTGGCATAAGAGTGGAGGAAACAACAGATAACTGTTAACTATGGATTAGGAAGGTAAATATTGTGAGACGTCGTAGAAGAAGAAATAGAAAATTATTGTATGCATTACAAATATCTTGGATTGTACTTGCTATTACAGCAACGATTGTAATAATTACACAAAGTAGTAAGTGGTTTGGTAATGGAGATAGCACGGAAGTGAATGCGGAAGGTACCATTGGCAATAATGGAGAGCCAAATGGGTCAACGGATCAAGATTCCTCCGGTGATATACATACCGGTACACCAACGCCAGAAGTTACGATTACCCCTACAGTTTCACCAGAGGGAAGTGGTAATGAGGCAGGAGATGATGGAACTGGGCAGGTTGGTACTCCAAGTATAACACCTGGCGTGGGAGAAAATGAAGGGTCTACGAATCCAGGAGAGACAACACCACCTGAGGATAATGGTGACTCTAGTGCATCTATTGGTGATTCTGATCGTGTAATTGATCCAGAAAAACCAATGGTTGCGCTAACATTTGATGATGGTCCTTATCCACCAGTAACAAAGAAAATCCTAGAAACATTAGAAAAAAACGATGCAAGAGCTACCTTTTTTGTAATGGGAAATCGAATGGATACGTATGGTGAAACAGCAAAAATGGTTCATGATGCAGGAAATCAAATCGGAAATCATTCCTACAGCCATAAGGATTTGACAAAGCTTGATAAAAAAGGTATTGAACACGAAGTGGACTATTCCAACGAGTTAATTAATGAAGTGGCAGATGTAGGAAACGCTTTCCTTCGTCCTCCATATGGAGCAAAAAGTGAAAAAGTTTCTCAGTATGTCAAAGTACCTATGATTGCATGGTGCGTAGATACATTAGACTGGAAATCAAGAGATAAGAATGCAGTATTTGAAGAGGTTAAGAAAAGTGTAAGTGACGGTGCCATTATTCTTATGCATGATTTATATCCTTCAACTGCAGATGCAATTGAATTAGTAGTTCCATGGCTGATTGAGCAGGGATATCAAGTTGTAACCGTTGAAGAAATGTTTAAAGCCAAGGGAATAGAGTTAGAAGCAGGTAAAATTTATTATAATGCAAAATAATATTTAACAGTTGCAGCTATAATACTATGAGTAATATAAGGATAAGTCAAAGATTTTAGTAGAACAATTTGTTTCACTAAAACAATTGGCTTATCCTTTTTAATATATGGGAAGTTGCCAATATATTAAAACTTTTGCGAAGTCACTTTGTTCTGAAAAAGTCATAAAGATTTTGTTGTAATAAGATTTCGAGTAAATTA
>DPVV01000270.1 GCA_003526525.1 Lachnoclostridium phytofermentans
CAAAATTTAGAACAGTCCCGTAATGATGCTTCGTTGATTTCATTTTGGTTTAGGCTTACGTTCATGTTCACTTACCTGTAGTTATTTAGGACTACATGAAGTGGCTATGATGTTATTAATTACCTAAAGGTTTTAAGATCATGGTGAAGTGATATGGTTATTTAATAAGGTGAGAGGTTAATAGGTTTTAAGTAGATAGATAATAGGGTTATGGATATAGGCTATGATTTAGAGATTGGATATTGAATATGTTGGTATGTATTAACTAGAATGTATTGGTGGTATTAACTATTAACTAAGTCATTACACCTAATCTATACCAGATATATGCAATATGATTTTCCCAATCTGATCGATATGTTCATATACCCATAAATGATGTAGTGGTAGTTTTTCCTCTATGATGAGTTGCTTACTTTATGTCAAGTTATCCGATGCTAAAATATACGTTGTATGAATATGAAAGACGAAACAAGCTTATTAAATATAGCTTGAAGAGCATAAAAATTAAGGGAGCCTAAGCTCCCATATCTTCAGCGATTGTTCAACTTGCTTTCAATCCACTGATGGACTTCTAAAGCAGACCAACCAACCCGACCAGTTGTTAAATGTACTGGCTTTGGAAACGTAGGGTCATAACAGTTCATTTTAGAGTTTATAAGTTTGTAAATAGTGGCTCGGCTAATACCTGTAAAGAACACAACTTGCTTTAAACTGATAATTTGATGCATGGTAAAGGTTTCACCAACAAATGTATTCATTCTGAACTCTCCTCAATGATTAGACTGAGCTGATTTCGCTCGAATAATCAGGGAGTTCTGTAAATTAATATCAAGATTTCAGTTTCAGGCTCAATACTATTCTCCCTCTTCATTTCTTTCTAGATGTCATACTTAGTGTTCTCTAACGTATCAAGAACCTGTTGAGTGAATTTAGATCTCAATTCCTCCATGGAAACAACTTGTTCCTTGTTATCAACCTGTTCTTCATCAATACTCGTAGCTTCTTCAATCTTTGACTGAGCTAAAGTAGTTGCCTGTTTAGGTTTTAAAGGCTTACTTTTTGTAGAAGTCACATGCCCTTTCAAAAACTGATCCATGCTTCTACTACTATGGCCTTCGCCACTCGAGGTAAGATTTTCTAGTATGTCTGATTTCCATTTGCACAATAGTCCATGCCCCGAATAAAAATCAGCAAGCTCAGATTTGAAAGATCTTAATGTTGTACTGTCGTGATGCTTGATGTGTATCAAATCTGCCGATCTAGGTAATGATGTAATCATATCCCTTTGACTAACTCTGAGATTCTCATCTTTAAACACTATAAGATATAATTGTTGTACCGTTGATGCTTTTTTTCTTTCATCTATCTTCAACTCTTTTACTGTTGATGCCTTTTTTCTTTCATCGATCTTCAACTCTTTTACTGTTGATGCCTTTTTTCTTTCATCTATCTTCAACTCTTTTACTGTTGATGCCTTTTTTCTTTCATCGATCTTAAAGTCTTTTATGGAAAGGTACTTCCGCCAGTATTCAATTACTTTTGCTCTAGTTTGCTTAATGCATTCTTTATTTTTTTGTTCATCATAATCGGATAAGGTCTGGGCACTAAAAATCAATGTAATATCAGCATTCAACACTTTGTCTATAAATATGCGTGTACCAATATAAGCAACTAGACTCTCGCCACTTATTTTTCTGGTACGCTTAAGATTTTTTAAAAAATCCGTGAGCAACGTATTAAATGCAGTAATGTTGTCCTCTGAGGTAAATGATTTATTCGGTTGATAGGAAAACACCAACCGAAAAGCAAACACATCTTGGATGATTGCTTTGTTTAAATAATCCTTTGCTTTAGCTTGATTGCGTTTGACACTGACAGCTTCCTCTTTTTCAATTTCATAAAAGGATGACCTTTCTTTTAAACCATCAATACGGTAATTCTCTAAATCTTTAAAACGGTCTAGGCAAGATTTCAAATCAGCTATTCCATCCCTATTGATTTGAAAACCCCATAGATTCTCTATGAATAGTTGTAGAAAAAGTCTTACTCGCCATCCAACAAAAGCCAGATCTGCTATTTGTTCTTTTAAACTAAGATCAAATTGCGTTAACTGCTGTCCAATATGCAAATATTGCTTTGCCTGCTGGGACAAACTTTTCAATGGGAATTTCTCAATGTGGGTTTGTGATAGGTATGTATCAATAAGAACCTGCACTGGGTTATGCTGAATCAACCGCATGAAATGTTCAATAGATACTAATAACTGTACAAAGTTCTCTTTCTCTCTCCACTCTATAGGCATCTTCTTTTTATATTGTGAATAAAGTAATGCTAACAACTTTAAGTCGTCCTTGGCATGTTTCGGTAAGTTATTGTTTTTCCAAATCTGCTTACTTTCAGCACTGAAGTCCAAATCAATAAAATCATAAATTCCTTCAATGTCCGTTTTGGTCTGATGTCTCCGATGATTGACACTCTGATTATTAACAGAAGGTCCTTCTCTAAAAAAAACAGAATATTCATAATGCCTATCCACATAAGGGCTATCAGCTATGCATAAGAGATTAGGCTTAAGGAAATAATCAACACAATATAAGTAGCCAAGTACCCAATATTCAAATGCCTTTCTTTCTGACTTAGAACGCGCCTTAATGACATCTTTGTATCCAGAATCCAATGAATGAAACAAACACCCCAAATCTTGTACACCAACTTTAAATGGCTGAGTATTCCAATAAGAATGACCAGCCATCTGTAATTCTAATTCTTGTTGAATACTAGCTCGCACCCTTCCTGTATCCAAAGGATCATGACCTTTAAACAATAGTACCCACTGCAAAACAAGGCTTGAATTGATTCCCATCTCA
>DPVV01000529.1 GCA_003526525.1 Lachnoclostridium phytofermentans
ATCAGAGATATATAGAGTATCGAGTGAATATGAGCTTAAAATGTTAGGATGTGACCCATATTTATCAAGAATGCTTACACAGCGTGTTATGAAAAATGATATTGCAGTAGCAGAGATACCGCAAGATATGAAAAATATGTCTCCTGCCATGAAAAAAATAGAGGAACTTTTATTAAAAGAAGAATTACAACATGAGAAGAACCCATGTGCTAGATGGTGCTTTGGAAATATAAGAGTTGCAACAGATGGTAATGAGAATCTTAAGCCAATGAAGAACAAATCTGTTGGGCGAATTGATGTTACTGTTGCATGGATCATAGCCATGGCAACCGCTATGCTCAACGAAGTGACAAGTCTAAACGACAGAATTAATTCAGAAGAATGGAGCCTGTAATGAATAAATACAAAAAACAAATATCAAACGGATTTAAACAGATATGTAAAATCATTCCCGATGCCCTAGCTATATCAGGAGCAGTAAGTATATCATATGGCTGCTACAGAATAGTTGAGCCATTGGGATTTATAGTAATGGGATGCTTATTAATTGGCGGAGCGGTGATTTGGAGCAAATCTTAGAAAATATAAGCTGAGAGGTGGTGATAAAACTGATATTTGATAGAGCTATAAAAAATATGTCAAACTCTTATAATCCTACACAAGAAAATATGACATTAGCTGATCCTAATGAGTGGCTAAAAGGTGTTACAACTGGTACAACTCAGACAGGTGCAATGAAGTTGTCTGCAGTAAATGCTTGTGTTGAGTGCATTACGAATTCAATAAGTAAGTTACCAATATTTATCATGGATAGCAATACGAAAGAACATATTAAACATCCGTTATTGAAACTATTATGCGAAAGACCAAATGAAGCGATGACTCCAAGTGTATACAAGAAATTGGTTGAGACAAATGTTTTGTTAAAAGGGAACGGATACTCTCTTATTGTTAGAAGCCCAAACACTTCAAGACCACAAGAATTAATACCTATTTGTTCAGACTTTATTACACCTTGGATAGATGGTATGGGTAAGTTATGGTATATATTTACCCACCCTAAAACAGGTGAGGTAAGAAAATTAGATAATTTTGATATTCTACACTACAAAACATATTCAGAAGATGGCATTACTGGAATATCTGTTTTAAGTAGGGCAAGTGAGGTAATAAATACAGCAAAGGCATCACAAAATTATGAGAATAGATTTTATACTCAAAATGCAAGACCAAGCGGTGTTTTAAAAACAGAAGCGGAGTTGAATAGAGAAGCCAAAGATAAAATCAGAAAAGAGTGGGAAAGTATACACAACGGAGCAGACAATGCATTTCGAATAGCTGTTCTTGATTTGGGTTTATCATATCAACCAATTTCACTAAATAATAAGGATAGTCAGTTTGTAGAAAGCAAAGGAATTTCAATAGAGGATATCGCAAGATTTTTTGGTGTTCCACTATACAAAATAAATAGCGGAAAACAATCGTATTCTTCTAATGAGCAAAACGGTATCGAATATGTGGTTAATACACTTCATCCAAAAGTAACACAATATGAGGAAGAGGATACATATAAGTTATTATTTGATTCTGAAAAGTTTAAAGGATTAGAGATTCGACGTAATATGATGGCGGAGCTAAAAGGGGATACTGCGTCAAGGGGAAATTGGTATAAGACCATGAGAGAAATTGGAACATTTAGCGCAAACGATGTGCTTGGACTTGAAGACATGCCAAATGTTCCAGGTGGACATACCAGAAATGCCAGTTTGAATTATGTTCCACTTGAATTATTTGAGGAACTTAGTATAAACAGAAATAGAGGTGATAAAGAATGAGACAGTTTTGGAATGTAGTGAGCAATGCTAATACTGGAGAAAACGAGCTAAGGATTGATGGTCCAATTACTATGGAACAGGGTTTCTGGGATTGGCTATTTGATAAGCCGGATCGTTCTGCTACTGGCCTTGAAAAAGCGATTAAATCGTTTAATGGAAAGGATATTACAGTATGGATTAACTCAAATGGTGGAGAATGTTTTGCAGCCAGTGTAATATATACAGCACTAAAAAATTACAAAGGTAAGGTTACCATTAAAATTGATGGTACAGCAATATCGGCAGCTAGTGTTATAGCTATGGCAGGGGATGAAATTTTAATGAGTCCTACATCTGTAATGATGATCCATAATCCTTTGACAGTGGCGCAGGGAGAAGTAAAAGACATGCAAAAAGCCATAGAGATACTTACAGAGGTAAAAGAGAGTATATTAAATGCTTACGTTAAGAAAACAAATAAGAGCCGTGAAGAGATATCTGCATTGATGGATAGTGAAAAATGGATGTCCGCAGATACGGCTATTGAACTTGGTTTTGCTGATGGTAAACTATTCGATGAATTACAGAATGATGATGTTATGAATGGAATTATTCAGGGGGCAAGACTGGTTTATAATAGTATCGATAAAGAGGAGTTAGCTGTAAAGCTTAAGCAATTCCTTGAACATGAACAGCCAAATAATGAAGCTAAAAATCAACCTGATAATGAGGTTGATTTTTTATTGCTTAAAAATCAAATCGAAATTGAAAAATTAAGATTCTAAGAAGGAAAGAGGTATATTCAATGAAAAAAATCTATGAATTGAAAAATGAAAGAGCAACATTATTGACCGATGCAGAAAACGCACTCACAGCTAAAAATATGGAGCTGTACAACTCAAAGATGGCAGAGGTAAAAAACCTTAATGATCAGATTAAAGCACTGGAAGATTTAGAAGCGGAAAACGGGAAATTTACAAATGAAGGAATTGCAAATTTATCCGGATTAACTGCAGGTACAATCAATAGAAACGATAAAGAATACCTTGATGCGTTTTTCTATGCTATTACCAACGGTGTTACACCAATGAATGGAAAGAACGATGCGAAGGTTGCAGTACTTTATAATGCATTAACCGAAACAGGTGGTACTCCTGCTGGTAAAGATGGCGGATTCTTAGTGCCTACATCATTTAACGACATGATTATCGAACAGCGCAGACAATTGGTTCAGTTATCTGAATTATTTAATGTTGAAACTGTAACTACTCCTACCGGATGGAGAGCAGTTGACACTGCTCCTACAACTGGTTTTGAAGAAGTTGACGAAATGGCAACTATTGGTTCTAATGACCAACCTGCATTCACAAAGGTAACATATAGCCTTAAGAAACATGGGCTGAGAGTACCAGTATCAAGCGAGTTGATGAATGACAATACTGCCGGACTTATGGCATACTTAGCGCGTTGGTTCGCTAAGAAAGGAGTAATTACTGAAAACAAAAAGCTTATTGCAGCACTCGACACTCTGACTGCTTCAAATCTGACGTCTGGAAAAGAAGTTGATGATCTAAAATCAGCAATCAACAAAGAACTTGATCCAGATATCGCATTAAATGCTGTTATAATCACTAATCAGAGTGGATACGACTTCTTAGATAACATTAAGGATACGACTGGAAGGGGATTAATTCAGCCGGACCCTACAACAGGTTCTCCTATGATTTTCAAGAACAAGAGAATTGAGGTTGTTTCTGATGCACAGCTACCGAACAGAGTAGTAACAGCAGCTGGTGCAACAAAAGGAACATATTATCCGGTATATGTCGGAGATTATAAGGTGTTTGCGACATTATTTAAAGGGAAAAATCTCGAAGTTGCTTCTACGAATATCGGCGGAAACGCATGGGCCACTGACAGTACAGAAGTTAGAGGAATCATGAGAATTGATGTTCAGAAATTAGATACAGCAGCTGCTATTAAAAAAGAAATCTTCGTTCCAGCTGCTTAAGAAGAGGTGATGGAGTGCTAGAAAAGTTAAAGCTAGTGCTAAGAATAAAAAACACCGCGTATGACACTGAGATACAGTCACTTATTAACTCTTGCAAGGCTGACCTAAGCCTTGCAGGTGTTAATTCTAATAAAACAGTTAAAGTGATGGATGGCGATATAGAAAAAACAGTTGTGGATCCTCTAATAGAACAGGCAATTTTATTATATTGTAAATGGAATTTTGGATATGATGAGAATTCAGAACGTTTTAAGGAATCTTATATAAAATTAAAAATCGCTTTAGCTTTATCTATAGAATACGAGGTGGAATAGGTTGTATAAAGATGTTGCTCAACTAATTAGGCTTAGTACTAATAATTCTGAAGTAGAAGAGACAAGAATTGATGTGTTTGTAAATAAAAAATCAGTAGCAAGACAAGAATTTTATGCTGTATATCAGCTTGGATTAAAAGCTATTTATGCATTTGAAATGAGAATAGAAGACTATGAATTATCGAAAGCCATTGATAAATTTACCAACAAACCTGTTTATGCTACAAAGATTATGTACGAAGGTGGAGAATACGATATTATTAGGACCTATGAAAAGAAAAACGGAATAATCGAAATAACTGTGGGGTGATGCAGTGGATGTTAAGTTTGACTACAACGATGTAATAGCAAACATTTCGAATGAATTAAAAAAAATACCGGATGGCTTTGAAAGAGAAGAAAGGTATGCACTGACTAAAATAGGTAAAGTCATAAAAAGTGCGGTGGAAGCTGAGCTTGACGTGTCAGACAATACAGACAATTGGAAGAATTATGATGGTTCTATGCCATATCGCCATATGCGAGATGATGTTAATGTTACAACAAAAAAAGACAAGTCAGGTAGTAGTTATGTTGTTGTAGGTGGCGGTAAACTCACTGCATACAAATGGCACCTAGTGAATGACGGTACCTTCGATTCAAAAACTGGTAGACGTATTCCGGCAACAAGATTTATAGATAATGCCATGAAAAAGATGGAGTACAAAATAAACAATATTGTAGATGAACTACTAATAAAGGTGGCAAATGGAAGCTGAAATAATTAATTTAATCAAAATAAATTTAAACATACCATGTAGTGATTTAAACGGTTCTTTACTCACGCCATCTGCCACGGTAGAAGTCTATAGCGAAAGTGGCGGTATATTTGGAGACGGAAAAGCGAGTAATGACATAGGATATGTTCAAGTAGATTTATGGTATCCAAAATCACCAAAAGGAAAAGAGGATAGAGATATAGCAGTGAAATTGCTTAAGAAAGCACTGATAGAAACAAATAAGTATACTCATCCAGAGATTCATAGATATTACGATACAACCGCATTGAGGTATAGGGCAACATTTAAATTCAGCGGAATAATTAGAAAGGGGTAGATGTATGCCAAATAATAATAGCGAAAAATCAGCCAGAATAAATTGTAATAATGCTGGTTATGTCTTAGTAACAACGGATTCAAATACATCTTATGTTACTGCAACAAAGAAACCGTTAGAAGGACTTATGAGTGTAGACTTAACTTTGTTATTAGCGACAGGTAAGAATTATGGTGACGGTATCGTGTCATCCAACATAGCTAGGTCAACAGGTGCAACAGTAAAGTTCGGAATTAATAAAATACCTATTGAAGATCGGTCAGTAATTTTAGGGCAAACCTATGAAAACGGGATTCTATCCTGTAAGGCTGGTGATGTTGCACCAAAAATAGCGTTCTATTTTGAAGTTCCAAGTGACACAGATACAAAAGAGCAAATATGGTTATATGCAGGTGTTGCACAACCATTCGGCATAACAGCAAAACAGATCGAAGACAATATTACATTCAGTAATGATGATGTTACTATCGAGTTTAAGCCACGTCAAATTGATAAAAAAATTTACGACTGGGCTGATACTGCAAATGCTGATTTTACGGAAGAAGCAAGTGCAACATTTTCTAAAGCACCTAATTCATCAGGTATATAGATCAGGAGGATAAAGATGAAGAAAAATATATTCTGTAAGCCTTTAAATGAGATTGTGCTTGAGTTTGAAAGCGGAGAGAAAATAACTCTCCTCTTTGATATTGTGGCTTCTATGGAAATAAATTATAACCACAACAATTTATCTATTCCAGAATTATGTACTCAAATTATATGTGCAGGTTCCCATGGAAAATTGACAGAAGAAAAGGCAAGAGATCTAGTATGCCAATTGCAGCCATTAGTTATAGTTGAGATTTTAACAGAATTTTATGAATCAATGGGTGTAATTGGTAATGAAGCGTTGGAAGAACAAATAAAAAAAGCGACCGCACAGTTTTTGAACAAGATAATGTCGCGATAGATTATGATGCTCTGTATTATATCTATTGCGTTAAAATGGGTATGAGTGAAGATGATTTTTACCATTCGTCTCTTGCTAAAGTTGTTTATCTGATTGATGTATGGGCAGACGAACAAAAAATGAAAACAGCAGCACTTAATAGCCAACATTATAAGTCTAAATACTTCGATAGGCCCCAAGAAACTAAAACTGTGCAGTCGCTTAAAGAAATTCTTGGGGGTGTTTGATAAATGGCAAGTAATAAAAGAACAATTTACTTAGGACTTGATTATTCCGACTTCACAGGAGGAGTAACCGAAGTAAATAGAAAAATGGGACTACTCGATGCTGAGTTCAAACTAGCTCAAGAGCAGGCAAAGAATTATGGAAATGAAACTGATCTACTAGGTATTAAACATGATTTATTATCTCAAAAATTAGTATTACAAAAGCAAAAAGTCGACTTAGCTGCTAAAGCCTATGATGAAGCTTTAGCTAGTAACAAAGCTACTCAGAAAGAAATTGATTCACTTGATAAAAAGTTGCTACAAGAAAGAACATCACTTGAAAAACTTAATGGACAACTACAGCAAAGCAAAGATGATATGGACAACATGAACAAGTCGTCAGAGACGTTTGGTGACACTATAAGAGGTGTAGCATCTAGCTTGGGTTTAAATGTAAGTCCAGAAGTCGAAAAACTGGCGAGTAAGTTTGATGGAGTAGATAAGAGTGTAGGCAATGCGATAATTACAATTGGAGCTATTGCAGGTTCTTTTATTAGTTGTAGTATAAGTGCTGCAAATTTTGCTGATGATTTACTTCAACTATCATCTGTTACTGGTATAACTACTGATGAATTACAAAAGATGCAATATGCATCAGATTTCTTAGATGTTCCTATGGAAAATACGACTGGTGGAATTACAAGACTAACAAGGAGTATGAATAATGCAAGAAATGGAAATAAGGAATTATCCGAATCGTTCAAAAAACTTAGAGTTAGTATTATTGATAGTCACGGTCAATTAAAGGATGCAAATCAGGTGTTCTACGATACGATAGATGCATTAGGTAGAGTTAAAAACGAAACTGAAAGAGATGCGTTAGCAATGACTTTACTTGGTAAATCAGCGAAAGAATTAAATCCATTGATAGAAGCAGGTAGTAAAAGGTTAAAGGAGCTTGGAGTTGAAGCAGAAAACATGGGAACTGTTATGGGTGAAGATAGCTTAGAAAAGCTAGGTAAGTTTAAAGATACAATGGATAAATTAGAGAATACAACTGATGCATTAAAGAATAGTTTAGGACTTGCGCTTCTGCCTGTCCTAACGAGCTTATTTACTGCAATATCAAATATTCCAGTACCGGTATTACAGACGTTAGTTGTTCTTTCATCCGTAATAGCAACTATAATGATGATTGTAAAAGCAATTAAATCGTTAACAGATACAGGTAAGTCGATAAAGGAGTTTTTTACAGGATTTAATGCTCACACATTAAAGACAACAGGTATTATATTGGGAGTTGTTGCTGCATTGATTGCACTTGGTACTATAATTGCTGTAATAGCTGGAAAAGGCAATGAAATAAATAGTGCTATGGCTTCTATAGGTGATAATATAGGGAAGGTATCGGGAACAATTAATACAGCACAAACGAATACAAGAAATGTGGCTAACAATGCTATAGGTACCGATAACTTTTCCGGCGGATATACATGGGTTAATGAAGGTAAGCCTGAGTTAGTTAGATTCCCTCGTGGCACACAGATAATCGATGGAGAAAGCAGTGAGAAACTAATGGGTGGTAATAGTTATTATATCAGCATGGAAGTGAAAGCAAATGAAATCAAAGAAGTACAGGATCTTATAAATCTAGTCAATGGACGGCGTATGGCTGCAAGGAGGGTATGATGTTTAATAAAACACTACGATGTACAGAAGATACATATATCAGTATAGCTGACAATTCGAATCACTCAGCAGCTACAAAGCTCAAAACGGATAACTGGCCAAGTGACCAGAAGAATCCAACGAGATATGCTTCGGTATTACAATTTGCTATACCAAATGAATTAAGATTCAAGAAAATTAATAGCGTGAAGCTGTCTGTTACAATTAAAACAGATATAGGTTCTGGTTTTGGTGCTGTATACTATCGAGCATACACTGCGAGTTCAAGTATCGCAGATTTAAGTTATTCCAACTATGCGAACCGAGGAAGTGTAAGCACACCTATTTTAGACAAACAGACAGTTAGTTTAAACCCTGGTGAAAGCTATACAAAAGAAAGAGACATTACAGAAATATTTACGAATAACGTTATAAATAATTTATTCACTGTAATTGTATGTGTACCGAATCCTAACATAGATGACCTTTATATACTATCGAATGAAAATTCCAGTAGTTATCCGTTGCTAACTATCGAATATGAGGATGTTTTACCGGTACCACCTACTCTGCTATATCCAGTTGACGTATATGTTGATGAAAGGGAACTTACATTTCGTTGGTCATTTAATACATTAACATTATCACGACAAAAAGGTTATTTACTACAATGGAGAAAAGCAGAAGATAGTAACTGGTATATATTAAGTAGTGAAACAACTGAAAGGTCAACATATACTGCACATGCTAATACATTTCCTACAGGACAAATCGAATGGAGATTACGAACAATTGATGAAATAGACCAAGTAAGTGATTTTTCTGCATCTCTATTTATTGTAAAAGGAAAACCTAGCTTACCTGTAATAACATCAATAAAAAATGATGCATTGACAGTTATTGAATGGACCGCTTCGGATCAAGTTGGATATGAAGCTGAGATTAAAAAAAATGGAGAAGTCATATATAAATCTAATAAATCTACAAAGGAAACAATCTTAAAGCCTAATTTGTTTTTGCAAGATGGTGATTACGAGTTACGCCTGAGAACTATTAATAGCTATAGCCTTTGGAGTAGCTTCGCTAGTCGTATATTTACAATCAAGACATCAAAACCAAATAAGCCAAATGTTTTAGTTTCTGTCAATGGTGACTTAGTAAATATAACTGCTGAGTTTGATACTAGTGCAGCTTACTTATATCGAATGGATCCAGAAGAAACTATTCTAGTTGCTAAATTAACAAATAAAAAGTATATCGACACAGCAATTAGATGCAATGTTCATAGTAAATACTTTGTTAGAGCGTACAGTGGCGGATTTACTGATTCGAATCAGGTAACAGCATTAGCATTAACAGATGGGTTTATCGTTAGTGATAAAAATGATATCGTAAGAGTAGACTTATCAGAGGAAAGGTTCATACCTTTTACTGAGGAATTATCGAAGGAATTTGACTTAGTAGAGTATAGTGGTCGTATTGATCCAGTTGTTGAGGATGGGGAACACAAACGACAAGTAATAACACGCAAACCATTTGTTAATGAAGAGCAGTATACTAAGTTGAGAAGAATGTTTAATAACTCAACAGAAGTTCTTTACAGGGACAATAGAGGAATTAAACTATGGTGTAAAATTACTAGATTAAATCGTACCAATGCAATACTTGATATGGGATATAACATAGATATTTCATTTACAAAAGTGTTTTATAAAGAAGGGGTTGATGTAAATGAATAGTCTTGCGGATGAGAGATACACTCATGAAGAAACTAAAAGTATGCTGCTTTGCAATCGTAAGATTAGTTTTAAGTATGAGCTGATAGATAAGAATAATAACTACCTTGGGTTAGTCTCTGCCCAAGGTAGTATTTCTTATGACACACGTATGAGCCTTATGCGAACTGGATCATTTATAATTAACGAAATAGCAGATATTAATTCAATTGATGAGAGACTTAAGATACACTTTAATTTACACCTAGAAGATGAAGTAATAACATTTCCTCTTGGAGTACTTTTAATTAGCTCTCCTGCTCGTGTACACAACGGAAGGTCCATAAGTAAAAAGTGTGATTTGTACGATCAATCTGTAATAGTACAGGAAGATAAATTTGATGTAAGACATTGTGTAAAAACAGGAAATACCTATACTGGAGCTGTGGAAAATATTTTAACATCTGCAGGAATCATCAGTTATGATATTACTCCATCTGATAAAGTGTTAATGTCTGACATAGAGTTTGAGATTGGAACCAGTAAACTCGATGCAATCAATAGCTTATTAAGTAGCATTAATTATAGCAAATTGCATTTTAACGAAATTGGTATTGCTGTAGCTATTCCATACAAACTGCCGGTATTACGAGACATAGAGGAAACCTACGAAACTGACAGTGATAGTATTATAAAAACAGGAGTAGAGCAAGGCTTAGATGTTTTTAACGTACCAAATAAGATTGTACGATATCTTGAAAATCCAGACAGGGGAATGATGATAAGCAAATATGAGAATAACGATCCTACGAACATATTAAGCATACCAAACAGGGGAAGAAAGATAGTTGATATTGCAAGTGTAAGTGATATAGCTGACCAAGCTTCACTTGATGCTCTCGTATATAAATTAGCATCTAATTCAGTAGCTTATGAAACTCTAAGATTTAAAACCGGATTAATGCCACACCACGGGCACGAAGCATGCTTACAAATTAAAAATAAAGATATAGACGTGCAAGCAAAGTATATTGAAGAAGCATGGAGCATGGACTTAAGGCCTGGTGGTGACATGATACATTATTGTAAGAAGGTGGTGCCAATCTAGTGAGTAGTATGTATGAAACAGCTAATGATTATGTTTTAGATGATGAATTTATAAAAGAAAATGAAAAAGAACGGTGTTTTCGTCTAGCTACAGTCACCTCATTATTCGAAGACGGGTATTACAAGATAACCTTCTACGGAGAAAGTACCGAATCCGAAAAAAAATATAAAAGACTTGATATGTCAAGTCCATCTATCAATGACACTATTTTACTTGCTCATTTAAATGAAAATTATATAATTCTTGGGAAAATCACTGGTACGGTACCAATCGCAGGTGATGGATACTTAACTGATAAACAAGCCATTGAGTTATTTGCTGCTAAAGAACATAAGCATACGGAGTATGCAGCTACATCACACAGTCATTCTGCTCTAAAACCGTCTGCAGCATCAAACTTAACTCTTTATTTAGACACGGGCGCACTAAGACCAAGCTCCGCAGGAATATTTGATCTCGGTACTCCTAACTACAAATTTGGCAATGTATATTCTGGTGATGTATATGTGAATGGTAATCATCTTTGTTATGATAAAATCTATATTGCTGGTAGAGAGAACTCAAGCTTTGTTAAAATGTATGGTAATAACATTTTCGCACCATCTGGGACTGGTTCTATGGATTTAGGAAGTACTAACAACAAATGGAATACAGTGTGGGCACTAAACTCTACAATATCTACCAGTGATAAAAAGGAAAAACACGACATAGAGAACTTAGATGATCGATATATAAAACTATTATCACTCCTTAAACCGAAGCGTTATAAGTTTAATAAAGGCGAGAGCGACCGATATCACACTGGATTAATAGCGCAAGATGTAGAGCGAGCATTAAAAAAGTGTGGAATTTCATCACAAGAATTCGCTTGCTTTATTAAGTATAAACAAGATAACGGATATGGTTACGGATTACGATATGAAGAACTTATATCGCTTTTAATCGATGATAGAAATCGTAACGTTGAAATAATTGATAAGCTTGTTAAAAAAGATAAAAGTAATAAAATGTTAATATCTGACATGAAAAAGACTATAGATCAATTTTCATTACGGTTTGAAGAATTAGAAAGGAGGATAGCAGGTGAAAAAACCTTATAACATAGAATTAAGTACTGAACGAAATCAACCGGTTGATACTAATATAAAATTATGTCAAGGTGATAACAATATCACATTTTACATCAATATTTCTGATTTTGATTTAACCGGAAATACAGTAAAAATAGTATTCTCACAATCAAATGGTATAAGTGTAGAAAATAATGCGATAGTAAACAGTGATAAAAAATCATGCACATACAATATTGTCGGAAACGAACTGCAATCACCAGGTAAGGTAATTGCAGACCTTAAAATCTTTGATTCTAATAACAAGCGGTTGTCCTCTGCTTGTTTTATTTTTTATGTAGAGATAGATTCACTAAATGACGGTGCATTTCCTCCGAAAAGTTATTCCGCAAGCTTAGAAAAAGCCATAGAAGAATGTCAAGAAGCTACACAGGCAGCACTTGAAGCAGTACAAAAGGTTGTTAATATTGCGAATAATGACTCTGTAACAGAACCAGGATTTGCATGGGATGCAAGACGTGGTAAAGCAATTAGAGACGATCTTAATACGTTAAATGAATCTTTAAATAGCTATTATAAAAGACATGATAGTATATTAGCTGACGCAAATCTTGCAGTTTCCATAGGTACTTACACATATAGTCCCAGTACGCTTAATACAGAGGGTGGGTACGGTACAATTAATGTTGATACTGGTAATTATGGAAATTGGCTTTTTCAAACAAAGAGAGGAACGGACGGAATAATTCGCTATCGTGAGAAAATAGATAGTGGCAGTTGGTCGCCATGGAGAAGTGACAATCCAATACGATACATCGAATGGTTGGATGCTGTTAAAGAAAGTGGAAAATATTATATAAATGTTACCGCTCAAAATAAACACCAATTCCCTAGTGGAAATCAAATTTCAGATGCTTATATCGTAGATGCTATTGTCTATACAGATTATGTGACATTATTTTGCGGTCAAGTTGCTTATAGTAGGTTTTTTTATAACACACTAAACATTTCTAATAAACAACTAGGAACTCCTAGAGTACTAGAATAAATCATTATTTAACGAACTAGGAAAGGGGAAATATCATGGAAAAAATGAGAGTGAAAGATGGTACAGAATGCAATATCATTAATGCAGCTCAAAACTTTGTTAGCATGGAGCAATCACCAGAAGAATTTGTTAATACATATAGTACATTTTCTGAAAGTAATTTATCGATGTATCAAATTCTTGATTCAGATGGTAATGTATGTGGAATATATGAAAACAAGTATGTTATTGAAGCAACTTTAAAGGATGGTATTGCTACATTTGTACTTGGTGACGTAGATATCATATCTAAAAGAGTTAAAGAACTCGAGGAAAGCAACAATATGCTTACAGAGTGTATCCTCGAAATGAGCCAGGTAGTATATGCGAATTAGAGCATTTATACTTAGTTTACTATTAGGGGAAGGGGGAACTTACATGATGGCAATGTTATGGGCACAACAGATTATGCTTAGTAAGAAAACATATGCGCAGGTACCAGCATTACTTAAAGTATGCGTAAAAGAAATTTTAGTTGATAGCGGCTGCGATGATTTAGTAACAGAATAATAATCTAAGTATACATAGAGCACTCATATGGGTGCTCTTTTTGTATACGGAAAGAGGGATGATGGATAAATTTATTACGGGTTTGCAGTATGTAATATCTTGCATTGGTGCATTTTTAGGATGGTTTCTGGGTGGAGTAGACGGTTTTATGACTGCGCTGATAGTATGTGTTGTCATTGACTATATAACAGGAGTTATGGTTGCTATTGTTGAAAAGAAACTATCTAGCGCAATCGGATTCAAGGGGATATTTAAAAAGGTACTTATTTTTTGCTTGGTTGGTATCAGCCACATTTTAGACGTATATGTGATAAAAAGTGGAAGTGCGGTAAGATTAGCAGTTATTTTGTTTTACGTTTATAATGAGGGTGTAAGTATTATGGAAAATGTATCTATTCTTGGATTGCCAGTACCGCAGAAGTTAAAAGACGTGTTAGAACAGGTTGGGAACCACGATAGGAAGGAGGAATAGAAATGCTGCAGCTATTTATTAATTATTTATTATCAATGGTTGGTGAATCTCTTTATGTTTGGAGTGGACAAGGTGAATCATTAAAAACGATGTTTATGAATTGGGTTAGAAAAGTCGAAACATCGGATGCGAATGTAAAGAGAGTACAATCATTGCTTGACAAAAAAATGAAAGACGATATTTTTGCATTTGATTGTAGCGGACTAGGCGTTAATTGGCTATTACAGAAGAAATTAATAAAAGTCGATATGACCGCAAATAGTATGTATAATTTATGCACTCCTGTAACTAAATCGCAACTAAAAAGAGGCGATTGGGTATTTATTCGTAATGCCAATGGAATTAAGACACATATAGGATATATAGTCGATGATAATTTAAATGTAGTTGAGTGTGCAGGGCGTGATTATGGTACAATTAGACGTCCTTTATCGCAGGGATCTCCAAATGGTGCATGGACTGATTTTGGTAGGCCAGAAAGTATATTTCCAGAGCTTAAGTCTGTAAAAGAAGAAAACAAGGTTGCTGAAATAAGTAGGGTTTTAAAGCTGACCGATCCTCGTATGAAAGGTGACGATGTAAAAGCTTTACAGCGTGCTGTTGAGACCACTGATGATGGAGTCTTCGGTCCGAATACCGAGACAAAGGTTAAAGAAGCTCAGAAACGACTAGGCTTAAATGTAGACGGTAAAGCCGGGAAAGATACAACCACAGCGTTAGGATTAGTCTGGAGAGGATAAGAAATTTAGACCTTAGTATATAAAAATTAGCCCCTCGGTTATACTGAGGGGCCTTGCTTTATTTAAACAGTTTTTTTAATAATGAAGATAGACTAATACTTGTTTTATTATAAACTTTATTGTATGCTGCTTTTTTTGGATTCATAATCCATCCCGTACCTTTCTTTCCGTATCCAGGTATAAGAGATTTTTTTAATTTACGTTTTGCCTTTCCGGTTGTTCTAGCTTTAAAACTCTTTTTATAGCTAGGTTTTCTAACTCCAAATTTCATTTGATAGCAACCTCCAGAGTGTATATGTATTATAATAATTTTAATAAGACAAAATAAATAATCACAAAAATAACAAATACACAGATTGTAACAACTGTATTTAATTTATCATCAAATTTCTCAGATTCAGTACGTCCGCAAATTTCATCTTTGTGTTTCCCACTAATAATAATTAATCCATTTTTATCAGTACTAGATTCATTAGTAATAGCAAATAAATCATATAAAATAGCAACACCTACAAGTAGGCTTAAAATAATGCTTACTCCAACCGATCTGATGGCAAACGGGAACCCGCCGAATTTATCTGCTATCGGTGTGATAATTATATTAAAGAATACCGGAATGCCAAACAACAGATATGCTAAACCTTGTATCCATTTACCTGCATAGAATTTATGTGCTCCAAAATACCCAAAGAAAAAACACAAAAGAAATGACATAGTGCTATTACGATCACTAATATCTTCTTGTTGTAGATTCAAAATATTCCCTCCTATACGTATACTAAAATATAGTAATACATTACCATTAAATACAATATTAAGCAATACAAAAATGAAAGCGTAAGATAATCGTTTTTATAGTAAATATTTTAAATTAATACAAATAAGCTATTTTAAGAATATGTTGATATAATTATATGTGCAACAAACTAACAACAATTGAACATTATTACTAATAAATCAAACCATCCGAGGTTCTCCAAGAGATAATTTGCGGTCAACGCATTTATCAAGAAATGCCCGATTTTACAAGGGTTACAGACGTTGTGGAATGTTGTCAAACGCACTGGAATTTACTCTGTGTGCAACACGTTTGCAACAGGTGTGCAACAAAAATATTAGTAATAATTATAGGACATTTTTCAGTGAAGCGATTCGCTGGAAAGTGTCCTTTTTTCGTGTGATCTTAATTTTAGTCCATCGACTAGCTCCTTAATATCAAACAGAGTATAAACATTCTCTATGAGTGTCATTGCTCCAGAGTGTCCTAAAGTCTTCTTGATAATCTTCTGATCCACACCAGCTTCCGCTAACATAGAAATACAGGAATGTCGGCTACAGTGAGGTGTGTGGTCAATCTTTAGCTGTTCCATCAATGGTTGGAAGTAGCTGTCATAATAGTTATAGAACTAAATAAACTTTAATAGAATCGTAACTGATGATATAATAATGCTATTAATTGGAATTACGAGAAGAACTGTTGTATAGCAAATTAAAAGAAAACGGGAGGTAACATGGACAGTATCTATAAGTTTTGTGCAAATGAGATTCCTAATGTCAATTTGACTAAAACAGGGAAAAAGTTAAAGGAATTACGGATTAGTGCTAATTTCACAGTGGAACAATTACAAAGGGTATTTGGATTCAATAACCCTACAACAATCTACAAATGGGAAGCAGGGCGGTGTTTGCCAGATATAAACAATATGTTTGTTCTAAAAGAATTATATAAGGTATCCTTAGAAAGCATCTATGTACTCGATAATGAGCCAGAGATGCTTTTTTTATCTGTTATTTATCTTATTCATGTTAGAATTAAACTATAAGTTTATAGATATTCGCAGGTTAATCAGATAAGATAATTCTTAGGTACATAAATTTGTTTTTAACAAAATGGAATTGGAGGAGGTTATTAGTGAGGCTGAGCAATATTATGAGTTATATTTAATGGATATTGTAGGGGTAGTACATTTAGTTTAATTTGCTAGAAATTTATATGAAAACAAGAATCATTGAGGAGGACAGAATTTTGAAAAAAATATCAGTAACATATAATGAAACAGAATGGCTATATGCACCAGAAGAATTGTATTGCAACATTGATGGATGTCAGCGAAAACTTCAGCTAATTATCCCATACCGAAGAGAATGGGAAGAGGACACCAGATATCCGGTTGTTTTATATGTGCCTGGTGCTGCATGGCATAGACAGGAAATGTACAATGATATACCGAAGGTATGTAAATTGGCAGAGCATGGAATTGTGATTGCTATGGTACAGCATCGAGAGTGCGATATTGCTATTTTTCCAGCTCCTATCGAAGATATACACCGAGCAGTATGCTATTTAATTGAAAACGCTCAGAGATTTCATATAGATCCTTCGCGAATATTCTTGGCTGGACATTCTGCGGGAGGTCATGTAGCATTGATGGCAGCTTTTACTAAGGCAAATGGTGTGTGGGGACCAGAAACAGTAGACCTGGAGGATTACGAAATAAAAGGTGTAATTGCTCAAGCAGCACCATCTGATTTAATGTTATGCCAGAAGGAACCGCTACCATTTTGGATGAAGAAAAGTCCTACTGCAGAATTGTTAGGAGTTGAACGAGTAGAGGAGCATCCGGAGCTTGCAAAGCAGGCATCCTGTGAAATGTATATAAGAGAGAGCCTACCGTTGCCGCCCGTGGTTCTATTGCATGGAGATCAAGATTGTATCGTATCAGTAGAGCACAGTAGAAATTTGTATCAGGTATTAAAAGATAAAAAGAAATCAGTTGAATATTATGAACTGGAGGGCGTGGGGCATAGCGGAAATGCTTTTTGGTCGGAGGAAGTTTTAGAAATAATTAGAGACTTTTGCTATGATGAAGCCTAGCAACTGTCATGCTGTTGTGGGCTTTGCAGGAAGAAGTGCCAAAGAATATAAGCGGGCGATGGATAAAGGGACAAGAAATGGAAAATCCTATGTGATTTATGGACAAAAATGGAATTTTATGAGATAATAAACAATATTATTGTGGAGGTGCTACAATGTGGTTTGTATGGCTTTTAGGAGTTATTATTCGGGGCGTTATTTGGGGATGTGCGACAAATGCTGTTGTTAATAACAAAGGTTATAATGAGAATTGGTTCTGGTGGGGCTTTTTCTTTGGCTTTATAGCGTTAATTGTTGCTTTGACAAAACCAGAGTGCTATATCAGCTATGATTATCAATCATCTTCGCTACTTAGTCAGGCGGCACAAGAAGAAAGCGGAAAAAGAATGCTTCGCAATGATGGTTGGAAATGTCAGTGTGGTAGAGTTAATCCAAGTTATACGGGAACTTGTGCTTGTGGACGTTCAAAAGATATGGTAGATGAGCAGAAAAGGAAAGCTGAGGAAGAGAGAAAGAAAGCTGAGGAAGAGAAAAAATCACAAGAAAAACTTGCAGAAGATAATTTGAAACTTGATAATTTGAAAAAAATGAAGGAATTATTAGACGTAGGTGCTATTACTCAAGAAGAGTATGATACAAAGAAAAAACAATTATTAGACATATAATTAGCCCAAAAGACTTCGCTAAAATGGCGAAGTCTTTTTAATAAAAATTTATTAAGTGTGTCGCCAGAATTTTGGACTTTCACTTTAAAACTAAGTCCAATCAGTAAACCGCTATACGATTTTAAGTTATTTTTATTCATATTATTCTCATCCATATGTTTTCCTCCTTGACTAATGGAGCTACTCCATACTTTATAATACCTGTAGTTATAAAAATATACAATGGTTATGAAGTGAAATTAACCAAGCCATTGCATAGAATACAATGGCACGCTGTGGTTCCAATGAATAGTGTTGCAGACAGAATTGAAGAAGAGAGAGGGTTTTTACGTGAAGCTTTAGCAGACACTCCACAAAAAGGACAGGCTTTAATTAATTATTAAGCTCCATGTATTTTAAAAGCAAATCAAAACAGGATTCTCTTGTGAACAGAACATTAATATAGAATAATTAGTTTGAATCACTTATAATTATTACGCCAATCACTTATGTGGTTGGCGTTTTGTGCGACAGTGAGTTGCTTTTCGGTCAAAAGTAGTGAGTGATTGTCTAAATTATGAAGATAAAAGTAGGTTTTATATCATAGTGAATAAGCTATGCAATAAAACTTTCTTTTTGCTAATTACAATTGGAACAGATAGAAATTACGGGAGCCTAGAGTAGCAAAGCACTTAGTTATTTGACTTAGGTATAATTTTTAACATTAATATTAAAATAATGCGTAATTATATTGTTGACTAACCAGTCAACAGTTGGTAGAATGATAACAGACCAGATGGTCTATAATTATCTGTAAGGAATCGATTCATTTAGCAAAGCTTAAATCAACTGGTAGTTTAAAGCTTTCGTAGTTTAGGTATAAACGAACGGAATGATACTAAGAAAAGAGGTGCATAATGAAGAAAGAGGAAAAAACAGAATTAACAAGGGAAAAGATAATAAACGCTGCAAACTTTGAGTTCGGAACAAAAGGATATGAAGGGGCATCCCTAAATAATATATGCAACGATAACGGTATATCCAAAGGTCTTATCTACCATAATTTCAAAAGCAAAGATGAGATATATTTGCTTTGTGTAAGAAGATGCTTTGATACGATTACGGCATATTTACAGGAACTAAACGTGGACAGTGATATGCATCAGTATATGGAATTGCGATTTCGTTTTTTCTCGGAACATCCACTTTACGCCCGAATCTTTTTTGAATCGGTTTTACAGTCACCAAAACATCTAATAGAGGATATTAAAGAATTAAAAAAGGATTTTGATGAATTGAATATCAAAATCTATCGTTTGGCGCTATCAAAACTAACTTTGAGGGATAGCGTTACCGAACAGGAGGCAATCGAGTATTATAGCATGGTGCAGAATATGTTTCATGGTATATTTCAATACGGAGTTTTTCAAAACGATGATTTCACTGCACTTATGGATGCACATGAAACGAAGCTTGCTAAAATACTTGATCTGATGCTCTATGGAATTGCTAAGGAGGGAAAAAAATGATACTTTTATTATTAAGATTAGTAGCTGCAATTGTAATTGCGTATTTAGTTGGTAAACTAGTTTCTAAAGTTAAGTTACCAGCAATTCTTGGTTGGCTTATTGCTGGAATGATCCTTGGACCACATGCTTTTTCACTTATGAATCAAGAAATACTTGATGCCAATTGGTATGAGACAACGGTGCACATTCTAGAGTGTGCAGTAGGATTAATGATTGGTACTGAGCTTGTGTGGAAGCAAATTAAGAAGTCCGGGAAGTCAATTATTATAACGACATTGACCCAGTCGCTTGGAACCTTTCTTTTTGTATCATTGGTATTTGGAGTAGTTTTCTATTTTTCTGATATTCCTTTATACCTAGCTTTCATATTTGGTGGTATTGCTTTGGCAACTGCGCCAGCACCAGCACTTTCTATTGTAAGAGAATTTAAAACGGATGGACCTGTAACCAAAGCACTGATACCAATGGCAGCTCTTGATGATATGGTTGGTGTTGTTGTGTTTTTTACCACAATATCAATTATAGCATCAAATATTTCTGAAAAAAAATTACCTGCTTATCTGATAGTTTTAGTGGTAGTTTTACCACTTATAATTGGTGTTGTAACAGGCTTACTTGCTGGAGTTGTTTTAAAGAAAGAGCGTAAAGCACCAGCAACAATTGCATTGCTCATTGGAACCTTATTAATTGCGTCAGCTGTTGGTTTTCTATTTAATAACTATATAATGCCAAAACCAGTGTTAAACTTTATGCTAATTGGTATGGCATTTTCTGCTACTTTTGCTAATATGGTATCAGAGGAAAGACTAGAACAAATCATGGAGAATTTTAATCCAATATTAGGACTCTCAATGATTATTGTTATCTTAAATCTTGGAGCACCTCTTGATTATCATTTGATTTTGGGAGCAGGAGTATTTACCGCTATCTATATTATTGCAAGAGGCTTAGGAAAATATTTTGGAGCTTTATTCGGTGCAACAGTTACAAATTCACCAGACACTGTAAAAAAATATTTAGGATTAACACTATTACCACATTCAGGGGTATCACTTGTATTTACAGGAATAGCTGTTTCCGTGCTTACTGCACCTGCACCAGAGTGTGCGAAAATCATACAAGGTACGATTGCAGCCGCTGCAGTTATTAATGAGATAATCGCTGTAATCATTGCTAAGAAAGGATTTGAATGGGCAGGAGAGTTTAATAAAAAAGCAGATGTTACAAATGGTTAACGCCATAAACTCTTATTCTATCCAATCTTAGACTTAATCGTACGGAACCAGCAAAAGCGCTTAAGAAGTAATAGGTAATAAATAATAAGAAGAAAAGAAAGTTTTACATTATAGCAATTAGCTATTTTGTAAAACTTTCTTTATTAAATAAGTAAATATGAAAGAAAATTATAAATTTTCTTTCGCAAGGTATACTGAGCAGGCATGTTTTCAAGAGTAAAAAACTCTAGAAAATATTTTTAAATTATTCTTGTGCCTTTTTCACCGCATCCTCTAAGCTCATGCCATGAAATGATTGTGCATTAAATAGTCGTCCGCTTTTTTGATCATCAACAAAAGCACCGACAACAATACCTGGTATTACCGATTCTACGGAATTTGGAGCATAAGGTCCACCAAGATCAGTACGGCACCAACCTGGATCGGTTAGGTTTATTACAACATCGGTACCTTCTACTACCGAAGCTAAATCTTTGGTGAATTTATCAAGAGCTGCTTTACTTGCTGAGTATCCAGCTTGCTGAGGCTCATTTTGAATACCACTTGTTGTATTAATAATTCGTCCAAACTCTTTTTCTATCATCTTTGGTAAAAAGTGATAAGAAATCATGGCAGGGGCTATGGTATTAATCATAAAACTTGATGTAAAGTCTTCCACCGGGGTTTTAAAATAATCAGTGCGGTATGCAACCTGAACACCGGCATCATTAAAGATAAGAGATACCTCTACACCAAGGGAATCGATTTCTTCTAACATAAGTCTAACTTCATCAGGACGAAACAAATCTGCAGCTACGGAATAAGCATTAACACCAAGTTTTTTAACTTCTTCTGATACTTCATTCGTATGCTCTAATGAGCGGCTATGTAAGATGAGATTGCATCCTTGATGAGCCATAAATAAGGCAATTTGATATCCTACACCTCTGCTTGCACCGGTAATGAGAGCCCAACGTCCTTTAACATTAATCATACCATTCTCCCTTCCACCGTCAAGCGGCGGATCCTTTCTAATTCTGTATTCTATGCAAAAAGTATAACAAACCACACCACAAAACAATATAAGAAATATCAAAATAAATCGTATAAACCTATTGCAATAGCATCCATGATTTACTATCATTTTAATAGATGAATAAATACTAAAATTAATTTATCGTATGAAAAAATAATTATTACTTTCATTTCATGTCGGATACGATAGAAGCTAGTGATATAGCATGAATTTAAAGGTTTAAAAGGAGGATTTATATGGAAACTAATCCGATTCTTCGATTGGATTATCCAGATCCAGATGTAATTCGTGTTGATGATACGTATTATATGGTGAGTACAACGATGCATTTTATGCCAGGTTGTGAGATCTTGCGTTCTTATGATTTGATTCATTGGGAACATGCCTCTTTTGTTTATGAGGTTTTGGATAGTACACCAGCTCAGAGATTGCAGGATGAGGATAATATATACGGAAAAGGTATGTGGGCTGCTACGTTTCGTTATAACAAAGGATTCTTTTATATCTTATTTGTAGCAAATGACACTAGAAAAACTTATCTCTACACGTCAAAACAGGTGATAGGACCATGGAAGAAGCAGCACGTGGAAGGATTTTATCATGATGCATCTCTTCTTTTTGACGATGATGACAGAGTTTATATAGTTTATGGGAATAAACAAATATTTATAACAGAATTAAGAGAAGATCTTCTAGGTCCTAAACTGGATGGACTTCACCGAATGATTATTTCCGAAGACTGGAACCCAATACTTGGTTATGAAGGTTCCCATATCTATAAAATACATAACAAATACTACATATTTCTTATTCATTCGGATGCAAAAGAGTGGAAACGAATTGAGGCTTGCTTTGTTTCAGATTCCTTAGATGGTACGTTTATTGGTGGAGATATACTAAATGATGATATGGGGTATCGAAACCAAGGCGTTGCGCAGGGGGGGATTGTTGATACGAAAGATGGAGAATGGTATGCCATTTTATTTCAAGATAGAGGAGCGGTTGGAAGGATTCCGGTATTAGTTCCAGTAACATGGAAGAATGATTATCCGGTGTTTGGTGAAGATGGTAAGGTACCGAAAGAGATAACGACCAATAGCCATAATCTTAAGTATATCTACCAACCCCTGGTGGGAAGTGATGATTTTATCTATGATTTCAATGGCATGGGAAAAGATAAGCTAAAGTCTTTTTGGCAGTGGAATCATGAACCTGATTCTAATTCTTGGTTTATTGATCAAGAAAAGAATGGCTATTGTATCCGTACTCAAAAGCTTGCTAAAGATATGACACAGACGAATAATACCTTAACGCAGCGAATGAAATTTCCTAGCTGTGCTGCCTTTGTCACTGTGGACGGTGCAAAGCTAAATGATGGTGATTTTGCCGGAATTGGAGCATTACAGGGATGCTTTGGCATGATAGCCTTAACTCGTGAAAATGGGAAATATTATATCTCTATGCAGGCTAGGAAGGCACCGAATACTTCTCTAGGGCAGGAATCGGAAAATGCCCATGGCGTAGAGTATGCTAGAATTCCGGTGGAAAGCTCCGAAGTCACCTTAAAGCTTTCGGTTGATTTTATGAATCAGAAAGATGAAGCAACATTTTATTATCTGACAGAGAATGGATTTATACAACTTGGCATCGTGCATTCCTTATACTTTAAGTTAGACCATTTTGCAGGCTGTCGATTTGCATTGTTTACCTATTCTACGAATCAATATGGAGGCATCGCACGCTTTCAAAATTTTGTTTATGAGTAAATAAGAGAAAGAATCGTAAATAAGTTTTAAAGAGAGCCCTAACTGTTTACAACTAATTCATAAGCTTGCTGGTTTACCTCATAATATGGTATGATAATGGGCATGAGGTCAGAGGTAGGATAGTAACATAAGTTAATGGAGGATTAGGATGCGAACAATTAGTCAATTAATAAGCGAAATCGAAGGGTTACACATCAAACCCACAGATACAGTTATGATACATACCTCTCTTAGAGCAATAGGAGAGATTGAAAACGGTGCAGAAGGGTTAATAAAGGCATTTACGGAGTATTTAAAGGATGGGCTTTTATTAATACCAACACATACATGGGCATTTATTAATGGAGATGGTCCAACGCTTGATTTAATACAACCGACAACCTGTATTGGAGCTCTACCTAATATAGCGGCATCTCACCCGCTTGGAAGAAGGTCTTACCACCCGACCCATTCAATGGCTGCGTTTGGTAGGCGGGCAGAGGAATATATTAGGGGAGAAGAGAATTCTGACACACCAGGTTCTCCAGAGGGGTGTTGGGGACGTCTTTATAAGGAAGGTGCGAAGATTTTGTTAATTGGTGTCGGTCAGGAAAGAAACACGTTTCTACACTCTGTTGAGGAGATGAACCATACTCCTCTTAGATTGTCACAGGAAAAGAAACACTTATTTATAAGGAATGAAGATGGTACAATGACCGAACGTTATTCTTATGTACATTACAATCCGTATTGTAGTCATATCTCAGAGAACTACGTAAAATTCGAACCTTATTTTTATCAGGGAGAAGCACTTGCTTATGGAATACTGGGAAATGCGAAAGTACAAGTTTGTGATGCAAGAAAATGTGCAGAAATCATGATGGCAATATCGAATCACTGCGATTTTGATTTATGTATTGATGATACGCCGATACCATTCCCAGTTGAGGAATTAGATAATGTGTTATCTATGAGTAAATAACGTGAATAATATTTAGAGGATGTAAGGAGTTTCCTTCCATCCTCTTTTTTCTCGTGTGATCGTCAGGCGTACGTTCCATTATAAAGAGCCACGAATAAGAGACGAAGAACTGTCATTTATGGTAAGAATCAGAACTTGAAAGCATAAGTTTTTCATGTTATAGTGAGTTGATGTCAATAATTTTGAAAAAAAGTACCGAAAATTTAACGATAGAAGCGGTTTTTACGAATCGCTAGTAGTAAGCTTAAGTTAAGGATAGTTTTGTCTATTATATAATGGATCAAACTTACTTTATATAATGGATCAAACTTACTTTTGCGCAAAAGTATGCGCAAAATAGAGGTTAGGTTGAAAAAAATTTTCAACCCCCAAATTTGTACCGGTATATTCTTCGGTACAGATTTTGGATGCGCAAAGAACGTGCGCAGAAGTGGAGGTTAAGATGATGAAAGATTATCTGCCAATAAGCAGAGATGATATGAATAATAGAGGCTGGGAGCAATGCGATTTCGTCTACGTCATCGGAGATGCTTATGTTGATCACCCATCTTTTGGTCCTGCAATTATCAGCCGAGTGTTGGAGAGTAACGGTTATAAGGTTGGTATCATTGCACAGCCGGATTGGAAGGATGAAAATAGCATTCAGATTCTAGGGACTCCAAGACTTGGGTTCTTAGTTTGTGGTGGAAATATGGATACGATGGTGAATCATTAGTCTGTTGCGAAAAAACGTAGAGCAACAGATGCCTATTCCCCTGGCGGGCAGATTGGCCTTAGTCCTGATCGAGCAACGATAGTATACTGTAATTTAATTCGTAAGGTATATAAAGATGCTCCGATTATCATTGGAGGAATCGAAGCTTCTTTAAGAAGACTTGCACATTATGATTATTGGAGTGATAAGGTAAGACGATCTATTTTACTGGATTCCCAGGCGGATATTCTTTCGTACGGGATGGGGGAACATTCTATTGTTGAAATAGCAGATGCTCTTAATAGCGGAATTTCAGTGAAGGATGTAACCTTTATTGCCGGTACTGTTTATAAGGCAAGAGACTTATCTTCCGTATATGAACCAGTCATGCTACCTTCTTACGAAGAGATATTAAAGGACAAGGAAGTATTTGCACGAAGTTTTTATACCCAATATGTAAACACAGATCCATTTACGGCAAAATGTCTTGTTGAAAGCTATGAATCGGGTGATTATGTAGTGCAAAACGTTCCTGCAAAGCCACTTACACAGTCTGAGATGGATCGTGTCTATGCTCTTTCTTATATGCGTGATTACCATCCTTGTTATAAGGAACAGGGAGGAATTCCAGCGATAGAAGAACTTAAATTTAGTTTAACCAGTAACCGAGGTTGCTTTGGCGGTTGTAATTTCTGCGCATTAACTTTCCATCAAGGAAGAATGATACAAACAAGAAGCCATGAATCCATTGTATCCGAAGCAACTCTTTTAACTTGGGATCCTGAGTTTAAAGGCTATATTAATGACGTTGGTGGACCTACTGCGAATTTTCGTCATACTTCTTGTGAAAAGCAGAATACAAGGGGAGTGTGCTTAAATAAACAGTGTCTTTTCCCAAAACCATGCTCTAATCTAAAGGTTGATCATACCGATTATCTTTCCTTACTAAAGAAGTTAAGAGAACTTCCAAAGGTGAAAAAGGTATTTATCCGTTCTGGTATCCGCTTTGATTACCTAATTGAGGACAAAGACGATACCTTTATGAAGGAATTATGTGAGAATCATGTGAGTGGTCAGCTTAAGGTTGCTCCAGAGCATATCTCAGACGCTGTACTATCTATGATGGGGAAACCAGAAAATGCTGTCTATGAGAAATTTATCGCACGTTATAAAAAGACAAATGAAGAAGTAGGAAAGAAACAGTTTGTTGTTCCTTATCTGATGTCCTCACATCCCGGCTCCACGATGAAAGAAGCGGTTGCTTTAGCAGAATATTTACGAGACATTGGATATATGCCAGAGCAAGTGCAGGATTTTTATCCAACCCCATCCACAGTTTCGACCTGTATGTATTATACCGGTATTGATCCTCGTACGATGAAGCCGGTTTATGTGCCAAAGTCTCCGCACGAAAAGGCAATGCAACGAGCTCTAATACAGTATCGTAATCCGAAGAACTATAACTTGGTAGTAGAAGCTTTAACTTTAGCAAACCGCACGGATTTAATTGGTTATGATAAGTTGTGTCTGATACGACCAAATTATATGGACAAGGATAAGTTTGGAAGCAAGCCTTCTGAGACAGGAAAGAATTCTGTGAGAAAAGGCAGTGGAAGAGGAACTGCTAATTCAGGTAATGTTAGAGGAACTGCTAATTCAGGTAATGTTAGAGGAACTGCTAATCAAGCCGATGGTAAAGAGAAAAATGGAAGTAGTAAAGGAAGTAAGGGTGCACGAGGTGGATTTGGAAGTAAGACTGGAAGAAGTGCACAAAGTAGTGAATTAAACCGGTTCGAAGGTAGAAAAGCAGAGAACAAGAATTCCGGTAAAAAAATTCGAAATACGCATAAGAAGAAATAAGATTTTTTATATTAATATGAGATTTTCACAGAAAGTTTTTACTATAACTTATGTTGTTATCCCATAAATAAGTTTATAACATGTAACAAAACAAGCTTTCCTGTGGATAAAAGGCTGTTGTATTAGATATAAATCTAAATACACAGCCTTTATATTATTAAATCCATCCACCATCCAATGTAATTACTTGTCCGGTTAGGTATGCACTTCCTTCACAAAGACGAAATACCGTATCAGCAACTTCTTCTGTGGTCGCCATTCGTCCCATTGGAATTTCCTCGCAAAGCGCTTCTCGGTCCTCTACAGTAAAACACTGATTCATCTCGGTATCAATTACACCACAGGCGAGAGCATTCACTGGAATGTCACTTGGAGCTAGTTCTTTAGCAAGTGCTTTGGTAAATGAGTTTATAGCTCCCTTGGTCGCGGAGTAGACAGCTTCACAAGAAGCTCCACAATTTCCCCATACGGAGGAGATATTTAAAATTCGTCCACTTTTTTTAGATACAAACATAGGAACTGCTAAGTGACAGGTATTAAGAACAGAAACAAAATTAATCTGAAGTAACCTTGTCCACTCCTCTGGTGTCATATCAGTGAATAAACCTATGTGTGAAACGCCTGCATTGTTGATAAGTATATCAAGTTTACCAAACTGACGATTAATTTCTTCAAACAATGTCTCCACTACGTGATAATCACTGATATCGCCAGCAAACTTTAGGCATGGAACGGATAGAGATAGGATCTCCTCTTGTAAAGAAGCTAGTTGTTTTGATTCCTTTAAACCATTTATAATAACAGCATAGCCTTCCTTTGCGAATTTTAGAGCAATAGCTCTTCCGATACCTCGAGAGGAGCCAGTAATAAGAGCAACTTTATTCATTTTCGCTCCAATTCCTTTCTATATATAATTTCTATTTAGTTTATCGATAATCGTAATTTATTATAGCATAAATTTACAGGGTGCAAAAGAATTTTATCAAGGCTAGATTGGAATTTAAATCAAAGCATGTTATAATATCGGCGGATATTATACATAAGAATTGGCGGAGGGAACATTTATGAGAAAGAAAATAGCAGGGATACTAATCCTATTATTGGCTGGAACCGGAATATTTCGTTTCGGTATGATCGCAGGTGCAGCATCACAAGAACCTGGTTCAGCAGGGGATCCGCTAATTACTCAAAGCTATCTGGAGCAGAGGCTACGAGAAGTTTCTGGCGGTAATTCCGGGCAAAATGGATTTCAGAAGGTGAACATAAGTAAAGGAAAGAGTTTGTACTTAAATGAAGGTACAGAATGCATTATCTACAGTGGAGGAGCTACGGTACTTGGGAATATGGGTTTCATCAATGCAACTTCAGGAACATTAGCAAAAAAAAGTAGTAGTGCAAAGTTGTATCATCAGTATATATCACCATCGAATGCCAGTGGGATGAAAGTAACAGCAAATAGTATAATTTATGTGAAAGGAAGTTATTCCATGGATTAGATAGAATCCATGGAGTTTTGGTAGGGTATGGAGTGGTTAGGGAAAAGAACGAATAAAAGAGATATTTGTTTTTTGATATTAGGTTCCTTTTTAATTTCTATCGCTATAAACTGGGTATTTGAACCAATGGGGATGGTAACTGGCGGAGTTACCGGCCTCGCGATTGTAATCAAAGAACTAACCTTTAGAGCGTTTGGTACGGGGCTTCCAATATGGTTAACCAATACCATATTAAATGTACCCTTATTCATAGCGGGATATTTTATCCTGGGTAAGAGATTTATTGGGAAAACATTATTAGGAGCAGCAGCTCTAACTGTATTTATATATTTGATCCCAACGCAAAATTTGTTTCAAAATGATTTCTTATTAGCAGCAATATTTGGTGGTGCAATCTGTGGAACAGGAATGGGCTTTGTATTATCCACTATGACGACAACTGGAGGAACTGATCTTTTAGCGATGTTAATTCATGCAAAGATAAAGCATATTACAGTACCTATGATTCTTATGATAGTGGATGCTTCCGTTATTATTTTTGGAATCTTTGTCTTTGGTATTCATACTGCTCTTTATGCAATCATAGCGATCTATATCGCTGCCAAGGTGTCGGATGGAATCTTGGAGGGTCTGAAATTCGCTAAAATAGCATACATTATATCAGACAAGTATGAGGAGATAGCCCATGATATTTTACATGTACTAGATCATGGAGTCACTGGACTTAGTGCTACTGGAATGTATTCTAATAAGGATAAAAAGATGCTGTTTTGTGTAGTCGCTAAGAAAGAAATGGTTGGTGTTCTTGACCTCGTGAGCAAAAAGGACCCAAAAGCATTCGTAATTGTGAGTGATGTAAGAGAGGTGATGGGGGAGGGCTTTATTGAATTTAGACAGTAAAATAGCGGATTCCAAGAGATTTTATGAGTAAAAATACTTATCCTAAAGGAGAATATACAAATTACACAAATCAGCAAAAATTAATTTGTTAAAATGGGATATGGTTTTTATAGGTTATATGTTGTATCATGTACCTATGTTAGTAATTGATTGTTCATGTCAAGTAATTCTATGACTTACTTGGTTTTCATGAATGTTAACGTGAAGAGCGCAAAAGAATCATAATTAGGAGGAACTAATAATGGCAAGTTTATCATTAAAGAATATTAACAAAACTTATCCAAATGGATTCGTTGCAGTTAAAGAATTTAACTTAGAAGTAGAAGATAAAGAATTCATCATTTTCGTAGGACCATCTGGATGTGGTAAGTCCACAACACTTCGTATGATCGCAGGTTTGGAAGAGATTACATCTGGTGAGTTATGGATTGGCGATAAGCTAATGAATGACGTGGAACCTAAGGATAGAGATATCGCGATGGTTTTCCAGAACTACGCTTTATACCCACATATGTCTGTATATGATAACATGGCATTCGGTCTTAAGTTAAGAAAGACTCCAAAGGATCAGATTGATAAGTTAGTTCGTGAGGCAGCAAGAATTCTTGATATCGAGCATTTATTAGATCGTAAACCTAAGGCTCTTTCTGGTGGTCAGAGACAGCGTGTTGCTATGGGTCGTGCTATCGTTCGTAATCCAAAGGTATTCCTTATGGATGAGCCTTTATCAAACCTTGATGCTAAGCTACGTGTACAGATGCGTATCGAGATCTCTAAGTTACATCAGAGACTTGAAACTACTATCATCTACGTAACACATGACCAGACAGAGGCTATGACTCTTGGTACAAGAATCGTAGTTATGAAGGATGGTGTTGTTCAGCAGGTAGATTCTCCACAGAACCTTTACGATAAGCCAAACAATCTTTTCGTTGCTGGTTTCATGGGATCTCCACAGATGAATCTTTTAGACGCTAAGGTTGTTAAGAGCGGTAATGATATTAGATTAATGTTTGGTTCTCATTCTATCAAGGTTCCAGAAGCTAAGGCTAAGAAACTTGTAGATGGCAACTATATTGATAAAACAGTAGTTCTTGGTATCCGTCCTGAGGATGTTAAGGATGAAGAGATGTTCATCAGCCAGTCTCCTGACAGCACAATCGATGCTACTGTAAAAGTATACGAATTATTAGGTGCGGAAGTATTCTTATACTTCACAATTGATCAATTTGATATCACAGCACGTGTTAACCCACGTACAAAGGCTAGACCTGGTGATACAATTCAGATTGCTCTTGATTTATCTAAGATTCATTTATTCGATAAGGAAACTGAGCAGGTTATTTCTCACTAATTATGTAT
>DPVV01000114.1 GCA_003526525.1 Lachnoclostridium phytofermentans
CATAACGAGTATCGTATGATTTCGGTTGTTTTGTTAGGTCTCTTTTTCATAAGAAAAAAACATTGTATTGCTACAAAAGAAAAGATAGATTACAATAAAGTAATCTGAAAGAAGATATTAGAGTGAAAAAACAAAGTTTTTTCACTCGGTGAATAGAAATTCACTATACTGAGATTGTGACTGCGACTCAAAGTTTGCAGGTTATGGAAAGGCATGGTTAGTGTGGAAGATAGAATCCTAGTTGTTGGCGGCGGTGCTGCTGGCATGATAGCAGCTATTATGGCGGCAAGAAAAAAGAAAAAAGTTGAGTTATATGAGAAGAATGAAAAGTTAGGAAAGAAGATTTATATTACTGGAAAAGGAAGATGTAATATAACCAATGCTTCTGACTTAGAGAATATATTTGCTAATATTGTTACGAATTCAAAATTTATGTTTAGTTCGTTATATTCCTTTACCAACGAAGATACGATAAAGTTCTTTGACGAGTTGGGATTAAAAACGAAGGTGGAGCGTGGAAATAGAGTATTTCCGGTATCTGATCATTCCTCTGATGTTATATCTACTCTTGAGAGGGAGATGAGAAATCTAGGAGTAAAAATTCACTTAAATACCGAAGTTACCTGCTTGCAAGAGAAGGATGGTAGAGTAACTGGTATTACTTTGGCAAATGGTAGTTTTGTAGAGGGTAGTGCTGTCATTGTAGCTACAGGAGGATTATCCTATCCATCGACAGGTTCAACAGGAGATGGATATCGCTTCGCGAAGGAATTTGGGCATGAAATTACTCCAAGATATCCCTCTCTTGTTTCAATACATTTGCAAGAAGAATATGTAAAAGAGTTGCAGGGATTATCACTTAAGAACATTGAAGTAACTGTAACTGCTGGGGAAGCAAACATTTCTGAGGCAGAGACTGAAAATCAAGATCAGGGGAAAAAAGGGAAGAAGAAAAAGAAGATTCCAGAAGGGAAAGAACTTTATCGCGCATTTGGAGAGATGCTATTTACCCATTTTGGTGTTAGTGGACCCGTAATATTAAGTGGTACAAGCATTTTACTTCCCTTTCTAAATGAATGTGAATTGATATTTCATCTGGATTTAAAACCTGCCTTGTCTTATGAGCAATTGGATGCAAGAATTCTAAGGGATTTTGAAGAATATAAAAACAAACAATTTAAAAATTCCTTAGAACATCTATTGCCACAAAAATTAATAGGCATTATAATAACACTTAGTGAAATAGCACCGGACAAACAGGTGAATGCCATAACCAAGGAAGAACGTACCAGATTGGTAGAATGTTTAAAGAACATGACCTTTCGTGTTGCTCGCTTTGGTGGATTCAATGAAGCCGTTGTTACAAAAGGCGGAATTAAAGTAAAAGAAATAGATCCTACTACGATGGAATCCAAGCTAATCAACGGTGTTTATTTTGTTGGCGAGGTCCTAGATTTGGATGCGTTAACTGGTGGCTATAATTTACAGATTGCATGGTCTACTGGTGTTGCAGCCGGAAGAGCAGTTGCAGAAAATTAGGAGGAAGGTTAGTTGGACATAAGTAAAGGAACTTTAAGCATTGCTATTGATGGACCTGCTGGTGCTGGAAAAAGCACTATAGCTAGGCAAATTGCAAAGAAGCTAGGGTACATTTATATTGATACAGGCGCGATGTATCGTGCTATGGGACTATATTTCGTTCGTGAAAATATTTCTTTAGATGAGGAAGATGCTGTAATCAGAGCATGCGCACAAGTAGATATCTCTATTGTATTTGAGCAGGGAGAACAGCAGGTTTTATTAAATGGAGAAAATGTAAATGGATTGATCCGTTCTTTAGAGGCAGGAACTATGGCATCCGCTTGCTCAGTAAAAAAGCAAGTTCGTGAGAAATTAGTTGAATTACAGCAAAGACTTGCTGCTACAGAAAATGTAGTTATGGATGGTAGAGATATAGGAACTCATGTATTACCAAATGCGGATTTAAAAGTTTATTTAACTGCAAGTACGAAAGTACGTGCAAAACGTAGATATGAGGAATTAATTAGAAAGGGCGAGTCTGTTTCATTAGGAGAAATTGAAAAGAGTATCATGGATCGTGATTATCAGGATATGCATCGTGACATCTCACCACTTTGTCAAGCGAAGGATGCAATTTTAGTGGATAGTTCTACTATGGCAATTACTGAGGTGGTCGATCACATCCTTTTTCTATTTTCTCAGGTAGTGTGAAGAGAATTTCTAAGGCGCCAAAAGACACCGCCTAAGAAATTCTAAAACTTCACACTGGCTTACTGAGTTTTTAGCTAAGAAACAGACAAAGGTAGAAGTTTTGAAAATAACACTTGCAAAAACTGCAGGCTTTTGCTTTGGTGTAAAAAGAGCAGTAGATAAGGTATACGAAGAGATATCGAATGGGAAAAAAGTCTATACTTATGGACCAATTATTCATAATGATGAGGTTGTTAAGGATTTAGAAGATAAAGGAGTTAATGTCATTCATTCTTTGGATGAATTGAAAAAACTTGACAGGGGAACAATAGTGATAAGATCTCATGGTGTACCAAAGAGTGTACTAGATCAAATCAAGGAAATAGAGGATACAGATGGGAAAAGTTTTGAGATAGTAGATGCAACTTGCCCTTATGTACTGAAAATTCATCGAATTGTGAAAGAGCAGAGTGAACTCGGACGTCAGGTGATTGTGATAGGAGACAAAGAACATCCGGAAGTTTCTGGGATTATTGGTTGGTGCAAAAATTCTGCTATTGTAGTTGGGAATGCCGAGGAAGCCGAAAAAATTCAGTTATCTTCTGAACAAAAGGTATGTATTGTAGCCCAAACGACATTTAATTACAAGAATTTTCAAGAATTAGTTGAAATTATATCAAAAAAGGGTTATGATATACTTGTTTTAAATACGATATGCAACGCCACTGAAGAACGTCAGACAGAAGCAGCGATGCTATCACAGACTTCTGAAGCGATGATTGTAATCGGAGGAAAGCATAGTTCGAATACGAGAAAGCTTTATGAAATTTCTAAAAAGGAATGTGCAAATACTTACTATATACAGAAACTTATTGACCTGGATTTAAATCAACTTAAATCTTTTCGTAGCGTAGGTATTACTGCAGGGGCTTCCACCCCAAATAATATAATCAAGGAGGTTCATACTAGAATGTCAGAAATGAGTTTTGAACAATTATTGGAGGAGTCATTAGTAACAATACACAACGGAGAGGTAGTCGATGGTACAGTTATTCGTGTAAAAGAAGACGAAATTGTCTTAAATATAGGATACAAAGCAGATGGTATTCTTACAAGAAATGAGTATACTAATCAACCAAACGTTGACCTTAGAACCGTTGTAGATGAAGGCGACACAATGACCGTTAAAGTATTAAAAGTAAATGACGGTGAAGGTCAGGTTCTTCTTACTTACAAGAGACTTGCAGCAGAAAAAGGCAGCAAGAGATTAGAAGAAGCATTCAACAACAAAGAAGTATTAAAAGCAAAAGTAGCTGCTGTATTAGATGGTGGCTTAAGTGTAATCGTAGATGAAGCAAGAATCTTCATTCCAGCATCTTTAGCAAGTGACACTTATGAGAAAAATCTTGATAAATTCAAGGATCAGGAAATTGAATTCGTAATTAGCGAGTTCAATCCTAAGAGAAGAAGAATCATTGGTGATCGTAAGCAATTATTAGTTGCTAAGAAGCAGGAATTATCGAAAGCTTTATTTGCAAAGATTAAAGTTGGCGATGTAGTAGAAGGAACAGTAAAGAACGTTACAGATTTCGGTGCATTCATCGATTTAGGCGGCGCTGATGGTTTACTTCACATCTCCGAGATGTCTTGGGGACGTATTGAAAGTCCTAAGAAGGTATTTAAGGTTGGCGATACTGTAAAGGCATTCATCAAGGATATCCAGGGTGAAAAAATTGCTTTAAGTCTTAAGTTCCCAGAGCAGAATCCATGGGCAAATGCAAACGAGAAATACGCTGTTGGTAACGTAGTAACTGGTAAAGTTGCTCGTATGACAGAGTTTGGTGCATTTGTTGAATTAGAGCCAGGTGTTGATGCATTACTTCATGTATCTCAGATTAGCAAGGAACACATCGAAAAACCAGCAGATGCATTAAAGATTGGTCAGGAAGTTACAGCTAAGGTTGTAGATTTTAATAATGAAGATAAGAAAATCAGCTTAAGCATCAAGGCATTAGAAGCACCAGCTGCAGAAGAAGTAGCTGAAACAAATACAGAAGAGTAATAGGATGTGGATGAAAGAAATTAGCAACTTTGGAAACAAGTAAATTAATTTCTTTAAAAATAAATTTCTTTAGAATCTAATTTCTAAAGAAATTTGTTTTATCCGGAATTTGTGCTGACGTGCAAAATCCCTCCTATTTAAGTCGCAAAAAGTGACAGAATGAGAGGAAAAATGACGGATAGTTATGAAGTCTTTAAGAAAAGCGTTTTTGAATTAACCAAGATTGATTTGAATTCATACAAAGAGCGTCAGATGAAGAGACGGATTGACTCTTTAATAACAAAACATAAGTATACCACTTATGCAGAGTATGTCAGTGTGCTAAAGCAAAATAAGGTAATGTTTGATGAGTTTGTCACATACCTTACCATAAATGTATCGGAATTCTACCGTAATCCGGAACAGTGGCAATTGCTGGAGAAGGAAATTCTTCCTTCTCTTTTGCAAAAGTCTCCGAATATAAAAATATGGAGTGCAGCATGTTCCACCGGTGATGAGCCGTATTCCCTAGTTATGTTATTATCAAAGTTTATGCCATTATCAAAAATTAAGATAATAGCAACTGACATTGATAAGCAGGTACTAGATAAGGCAAGAATGGGTCTGTACAACATTAAAAGTCTAAAAGGGTTACCACAGGAGTATATTTCAAAGTATTTTACAGCTGTGAATGCCAGTACATATCAGATCGCTGATAGTGTAAAAGCGTGCGTTGAGTTTCGCCAACACAATCTGCTTAAGGATCCGTATCCAAGTGGAATGGATTTGATTGTTTGTAGAAATGTTTTAATCTATTTTACAGAAGAAGCAAAGGATGTAATTTATCAAAAATTCAACGAGGCATTAAAACCGAATGGGATCTTATTTGTTGGAAGTACAGAACAAATCATTCAACCACAGAACTTAGGGTATAGCACTCTAAAATCCTTCTTCTATACGAAAAGCTAAGTTAGAATAGCTCTTTGAATGTAAGCTTAAAATGCATTTAAATACATCAAAAAGTCATCAGCTGTTATTCGGTAATTCGTTACGGAATAACAGCTTTTATAATTTCCGAGGGACGAGAACTCACCCAAGGGGATTCGGCAAGGCGAAGTGTATTCGCCTAGAAAAATCTCCTTCGATTTAATGCAAGATTTAAGGATTATCAGGGTAGCGAAGTCACTTTGTTTATCTATATTTTGTATAAAAAATAGTGGTTGATTTTTTATATGCAATCGGTTATATTGATACATAGGTAATGATGAGGAAAGGAAAGAAAGAAATGCAAAGTACAGTTAGAGTTGCGGTAGATGCAATGGGCGGTGACAATGCTCCCTCAGAGATTGTCAAAGGCGCCGTAGAAGCTGTCAATGAATGTCCTGAAATCACAGTACACTTAGTGGGTCAATTGACCGCCGTACAAGAAGAACTAAAGAAGTATACGTACGATCAGAATCGTATTAAGGTAGTAGCAGCCAGTGAGGTGATAACTAACGAAGAAGCACCGGTAAATGCTATCCGTAGAAAAAAAGATTCTTCGATTGTTGTCGCACTTAATCTTGTAAAGAATGGGGAAGCAGACGCGTTTGTTTCCGCTGGAAGTACAGGAGCGGTGCTTGTAGGTGCGCAGTTGATTGCCGGAAGGATTAAGGGTGTTGAACGCCCGCCATTGGCTCCTTTACTTCCAACCATGAATGGGGTTTCCCTATTAGTGGATTGTGGCGCAAATGTGGATGCTAGAGCATCTCATTTGGTTCAATTCGCGAAGATGGGTTCCATCTATATGGAACACGTGGTAGGAATTAAGAATCCAAGGGTTGCAATTGTTAATATCGGCGCAGAGGAAGAAAAGGGTAATCTTTTAGTAAAAGAAACCTTCCCGCTTTTAAAGAACTGCGATGAAATTAATTTTATCGGAAGTATTGAAGCGCGAGAAATTCCAAATGGTGCAGCAGATGTTATCGTGTGTGAAGCCTTTGTGGGTAATGTTATATTAAAGCTATACGAAGGTTTGGCGAGTGCGTTGATGAAAAAAATCAAAGCCGGACTTACAAGCACAACGATTAGTACAATCGGTGCAGCGTTAGTTAAGCCAGCACTAAAAAAAACCTTAAAGGATTTTGACATGTCAAGTTACGGTGGAGCACCGTTACTTGGTCTCAATGGTCTTGTGGTGAAGAGCCACGGTAGTTCGAATGCATAGATCG